>JAEWBA010000394.1 GCA_023391395.1 Pseudomonadota bacterium | reverse complement strand
TGCTCCGCGGTCAAGGTCATCTCGCCCTTGCGAATGCGGTCGAGCAGGGATTCCAGCACGTGCGTCACTTCGGTCAGGTCGGTCAGGCCGAAGGTGCCGGCTCCTCCCTTGATCGAATGCGCCGCGCGAAAAATCGCATTCAGGTCTTCGCCGTCGGGCGAAGCGACATCGATGGCCAGCAACAGCTTTTCCATCTCCGCGAGAAGCTCATCGGCTTCGTCGAAGAAGACCTGGAAGAACTGGCTCATGTCTATGGTCATGATCGGACTCCGTGTTTGTCGCTTCGCATCGGTGCTATGGCGCTGCGTTGCGCGGCTTTCAGCCGATCACCTTTTTTACCACTTCGGTCAATCGCTGCGGATCGAAGGGCTTGACCAACCAGCCGTTGGCGCCGGCAGCCCGACCCTTGGATTTCATCTCGTCGCTGGATTCCGTGGTCAGCATCAGGATCGGCACTTTCTGATAGGTAGGCAGCATGCGCAGCGAACGGATCAGCGTCAGGCCGTCCATGCGCGGCATGTTCTGGTCGGTCAGCACCAGATCGAATACCTGGCCCTTGGCCTTGTCCAGGCCGTCCTGGCCGTCCACGGCCTCGGTGACCTGATAGCCGGCGGCACGCAGGCTGAATACCACCATCTGCCGCAGCGATCCGGAGTCGTCCACCGCCAAAATCGTTTTTGCCATTCTTGTTACTCCCGCAATGTTCATCATCGGGCCGCAGCCCGATTGTGTTTTATCCGTTCCCTTTAGAACAGCTCGACGTCGCCGCTCTCCATATGTGTCTGGCACACCGCCTTCCACAGCGCGCTCTCGAGCTGCACACTCTGTCGTTCCAGTGTCGCATTCAGCTTTTCCAGGGTGGCGACAATCGCCTCGATCCGGCTCTCCGCCGGCATGTCGGCGCCCGCCGCGCCCAATGCCCCCAGCACATCGCGCAAGCCAGTGACACGCTGCACAGTGCGGCCGATCAATTGACTGGTCATATCCTGGAACTGCAAGCCGGTGACGGCGGCATTGACGTGGGCTGCAATTTCGCCCTGGCGGGCGCGCAAGCCTGCCGCAATTTCGGGGGTGGGAGGAGCGCCTGAAAGCAGCAAGTCGACCGTTTCCTGCTGGGTCGAGACCGCCGCGTGGATCGCCATAAAGCTCGCGCCGAGCTTGGCGATCGCTTCGCCCAGCAGGAAGCTGGTCTGGGTCAGGTCGGTTTCGACCTCGGTCAGATGCTGAGTTCCATGGTCCGAAACGGCGGACAGCAAGCGCTTCACCTGCGAACCCAACAATGCCTCGTTTGTCATGAAAATGTCTCGTCCCTCAAACAGCGCGCCGGCTGGACCGGATGGCGGCCGCATCATTGCGCGGCCGGGCTTTCCAGCTCGCTCCTGGTTTGGCTACCGTTGGAGACTTCCACTGTCGCGCCTTCCCGCGAGGCCGATTCTTCGGCCTTCTTGTTCATTACGATGATGCTGATACGGCGGTTGACCGGATTGAACGGATCATCCTTGTCGAGCAGCACAGCCGAAGACAGTCCGACCACCCGCAGCACCTTGGCTTCGTCCATGCCTCCTGCCACCAAGGCCCGGCGCGAGGCATTGGCGCGGTCCGCCGACAATTCCCAGTTGCTGTACCCCTTTTCGCCGGTCGCGTAAGGCAGCGCATCGGTGTGGCCGGACAGACTGATCCGGTTCGGCACATCGTTCAACACCTTGCCGATTTCGTACAGGATCTCCCTGGTATACGGCTGCAGCTCCGCCTTCGCCAACGCGAACATGGGTCTATTCTGCTCGTCCACGATCTGAATGCGCAAGCCCTCTGTTGTAATATCGATCAAGAGCTGATTCTTGAATTGCCGCAGGATCGGCCGCGCATCGATCGCCCGTTCGACGCGTTCCTTCAAGCCGCGCAAGCGTGCCATCTCGGCCTTCTCCAGCTCGGCCTGGAGTGCCTGCATGTTGGCGGCGTTGAGATTGTAGGTCTTCTTGGGCGCCGGGTCATCTCCGCGTTTGATCTGCCCGTCCTTCCGGGTCAGGTCGTGGCCACCGCCTTGGATCACGCTGGAACTGTCGCCGCTGCCCGATCCGCCCTGCATCGCCACCTTGAGTGGCGTCTTGAAATACTCGGCGATGCCTTCCAGGTCGCCCTTGGTGGTCGAGCCCAGCAGCCACATGAGCAAAAAGAACGCCATCATCGCCGTCACGAAGTCGGCATAGGCAATTTTCCAGGCGCCGCCGTGGTGGCCGCCGCCGCCCTTCTTGATCCGCTTAACGATAATCGGGCGTAGCCCTTCGTCCGCCATGTCGATGCCCGCCTAGTGAGATTACCTGGACTTGGTCTGCTTGATGTGGTCTTCCAGTTCTGAGAAGCTCGGCCGCTCCGTCGAGAAAAGCACCTTGCGTCCGAATTCCACCGCCAGTGCCGGCGCATAGCCGTTCAGGCTGGCCAGGAGCGTCACTTTCACGCATTGGAACATCTTGGTCGATTCGTGCAGCTTCTGCTCCAGCAGCGCGGCGAGCGGACCGACGAAGCCGTAGGCCAGCAGAATGCCGAGGAAGGTGCCGACCAGGGCGTGGGCAATGAGGATGCCGAGCTCCGCCGGCGGCAGGCCGACCGACTGCATGGTGTGCACCACTCCCATTACGGCGGCAACGATGCCGAAGGCTGGCAGCCCATCGCTTACCTTGGCGATGCAATGGACCGGGATCTCGCCTTCGGTATGGTGGGTTTCGATCTCGTTATCCATCAGATTCTCGATCTGGAAGGCATCCATGTTCCCCGACACCATCAGGCGCAGGTAATCCGTCATGAATTCGATGATGTGATGGTCGGCCAGGATCGCGGGGTACTTGCTGAAGATCGGGCTTTCCGACGGGTTTTCGATGTCGCCTTCGATCGACATCAGCCCTTCCTTGCGCACCTTGCTCAGCACTTCGAACAGCAATGCCATAAGCTGCATGTACAGTGCCTTGGTGTACTTCGAGCCCTTCAGCAGAGTCGGCAGGGCCTTCAGGGTGGCCTTGATCGCCTTGCCATTATTGCCGACGATGAAAGCGCCAATGGCGCCGCCGCCGATCATGAGCAACTCGAGCGGCTGAAACAGCGCGGCCATATGCCCGCCCGCCAGGGCAAAGCCGCCCAGCACGGACGCAGTGACGACGATATATCCAAGAATGACTAACAAAGGAATGCTCCGGTCTGTACGCAGGCCGCTGAAGGCCGGCCGTCTTGGAAAATGGCTCTCAGGATAACCACGGGCCTGCGCGGACAAATGGACGAACAGACCCGAGAAAGACGGCTTTCAAACCGGTTACGACTCGGAACGCAAAAACTTGAGAAATTGCTTTAAGAAACTCAGAAGCGCCAGCAGTAGAGCGGCGGCGCACCCGCCTCCGGCTCCAGGATGAAGTGGGCCTCGACCCCGGCCACTGCAAACTCATGGCTGAGCAGAAGCGCACCGGGCCGCATTTCCCGGCAGGCCTTGCGCCAGAGCGCCGGCATCGCGGCGGGCGACAGATAGGCGAAGACCACGTCGAAACCGGCAAGGCCCACGCGCTCGTAATCGCCCCTGATGAAATGGGCGCGGCTGCGGCGCAAACGCGCCCTCACTCGCGCCACCAGCCAGGGCAGCGGCGCCAGCTCGATGCCGATGAACTCGCCATCCGGCCGTCGAGCAGCCAGCTCGAGGACGAGATCGCCAAGGCCGCTGCCGATGTCGATGAAGCGCACCGGTTGCTGCGGCAGCAGGCGGGCCACGGCTTGTCGGGTAGCGCGGCCCGAAGGATAGAACGGCACCTGGGTCCTGAAGGTACTCCAGTAAATCCCCAGAAGGATCAGGAATAGGACGAGATAAATCCAGGACGGCAGGCTCAGGGCCAACATGGCCACTGCCGCAATCGGAAAGACCGCCTGGATCGGCATCCACCATGGCGCCAGGCCGCGCCAGTACGAGATCGCGGCGGCCAATGCACCCTGGAGGAAAGCGATGGCAGTAGGTGG
>JAEWBA010000203.1 GCA_023391395.1 Pseudomonadota bacterium | reverse complement strand
ATCGTGCTCCGCTCCGACGTCAACGGCTCGAGCCGTACCGGCTTCACCTACAAGTGGAAGATGAAGAATCTTCTGACCAACGCCCCGCTGGAAAACGTTTTCCGCGGCGACGACAAGTTCGACGTCGTCATCCTCGACAAGAAGCCAGCGACCTACTCCTACTTCGCCGATCCGCTGTATGTCTTCATGGATGAGGAATACAACCAGTACGAGGTCGAAGGCGAGAACATGGGCGACGCGATCAACTACCTGGAAGACGGTATGAGCTGCGAAGTCGTGTTCTACGATGGCAAGGCGATCTCGGTCGAACTGCCGACGACGGTCGTGCGCGAAGTCACCTACACCGAACCGGCTGTCAAGGGCGACACTTCCGGCAAGGTCCTCAAGCCGGCCAAGATTTCCACCGGCTTTGAAATCCCGGTGCCGCTATTCGTCGATATCGGCGACAAGATCGAAATCGATACCCGCACCGGCGAATACAAGAGCCGCAGCAAGTAAGTCCAGGCTTGTTTTCAAAAAGCGCTTCCGGATTCCGGCAGCGCTTTTTTTATGGCCGGCAGCGTCGGGCGGGTGCCGCGACGCATATACAATGCGCACCGTCCCCGCGCTTTTGCGGCGGGGAATCCGCTTTTGCCAATCACCCTGATCCCGGAGAAAGTCATGAAGCAAGGATTTTCGATTCTCGTGTTCGGTCTGTCCGTGCTGGCCTGCGTGCCGGCTGCACTGGCTCAGCAAGCCGAGGGGCGCCGCCTTAAGGCCGATCAGCTCAGCATCGATGATGGCGCCGGCAAAGTGATCGTCCAGAAAGCTGCATCCCCTACCGGCATTTCCTCCGTGACCGTGGAGCGGATGGCGGCCCGGACCGGCTGCCACAGCAAGAAGGGCGCCGGCCGCATCGCCGGCGACGGGCCGCTAGAAATCTACCACATGCAATGCGAGGACGGCCGCATCTTCATGGCGCGCTGCGAACTGCGGCAGTGCAGTCCCATGCGCTGAGATAGCACTGCCTTTATCTCATGCGCTCGATACGCTCGGCGGTTGGCGGATGGCTGGACAGGTAGGGCACGGTATCGCCGCTGACTTCGGCAAGCCGGTCGAATGCCCGGCGCAACCCCGATAAACCGAGACCGTTCGCTTTCAGCATGGCGACCGCATAGTCGTCCGCTTCGCGCTCGGCGTCGCGCGAATACTTCTGGTCCGCGAGGAAGGTCGGTATGTTGGCAAGCAGCGCCGAGACATCGCCGAACAGCGCCGTGGCGGCGGCGCCGATGGAGGAAGCCTGGATGATGCGCTGCATGATGTGGCGCTCGTGCAGATGACCCAGTTCATGCGCCAGGATGCCCATCAGCGCATCGTCGTCGTTCACCAGTTCCACGATTTCATCCGTCAGCACGATATCGCCTGAAGGCAGGGCCAGGGCGTTCGGCCCGATCTTGCTCTTCCGGAAAACGATGCGATACGCGGGCGCGCCTTGGTGCGGCGGCCTCAGACCGGCGAAGCGCTCGACGATGGCGCGCTGGCGCTGTGCCGGAAGCCTGGACGGCTCCAGAAGGCGGGCGTCGAGTATGCCCAGAGTTTCGCGGCCGATGGTGCGCTCGACCTGCTCCGGCAAGGCATGGGCAAGGGCTTTCGATGCCGCAGGCAAGCCGTACAGGTAGCCCAGCACCAACACCGCGACCAATGCAAACGCCGCCAGCAAGCTGTTGCGCCAGCTTTGCTGCAGGCGCACCACCAGCGGCTCCTGATGACCGCTTGCCTGCAGCATTTCGTTGAAGGCCGCATTGTCCTGGATTTCCAGGTAAGCCCCATCCGGGTAGGTGACCTTGCGCGCCGCATGGCGCGTACGCTCCGAGACGCGCAGGTCGGCGATCGGGCAGACCCGCTCGGCTTCGCCAGCAATGCGCGCCTCCCCCGCTTCAACCCACAATTCGACGCGCATGCGGCGCGAAGTCTTGCCGTCGAAGTAGTACGCGGGAATGCCCATGGGTTTATAGCGAGAGATCGAAGTCCAGCAGATCCGCTGCGCCTTCGCCGGTGGCCGATGCTTGCTCCTGTTCCCCAGCGATGAAGGTATCGAGGCTGCTCGCCGGAACCAGGATCATGGATTCGATCCGGTACTTCAGGGCGCGTATCTGAGCGAATGGGATGAACAGGCCCAGAGTCAGCACGATCCCGATGATATTGGTCAGCATGATGAAGACCATGCGGACCGGCTTCATCTCGCTCTTGAAGCGATGCTCGTCGAGCCGGGTGTGATTCCAAATCAGGTTCTGGATCAGGGTCAGAAAAATGGGGAAGAGGGCGAACATCCAGACATAGAGCGCAAACAGGAAGAGAGCGAAGCTCATGACGCCGGCTCCGGTTACCTGCCTGCCTTTCGCCATGCCGGCCAGGGTCCCGCCGAAGGCCCAGACGATGAGGACGCTGCCGGCGGCCATGATCAGGAAGCAGATCAGATAAGCCTTGTAAAACTCGCCGGCACTGGCGTGGAAGGAGAAATGGGAGGCGCCGTAGCGGCTTTCCTCGTGCTGGAATTTCTTTATGCGCTGGTGCGTGAACGGCGTCAGCAGGTACAGGCTCAGGCCGGTCAGGATGGGCAGCAGCAGATAGACGAAGTAAACGCGTCCGGCCGAGCCACGAAAACCAAAGCGGATGCCGCGGTAGCTGGAGTTGTAGAGCTTGAATTGCAGGCTTTTCCACAGCAGCCATGGCCCAAGCGCCACCAACACCAGCAGCATCACAAAACCCACAGCTTCCGAATAAAGGAAAGCGAGGTTGTAAGCGGCGAAGAAGAGGACGACGACGATACGCCCTTTCAGGATCGAGAACGGATTGCCGTGATACTCGAAGCTCGAACCCGCCACCTTGGTGTTGTCGTAGAAATAGCGGTTTCTGCGCACCTTGGCCCAGGCCGAATAGATGCCGAGCGTGAGAATGGTGAGCAGCAGGTTGACGATCCAGATGCGGAAATATTCGCTGCCGCTGCCTGTAAATGAAAATCTTTCCGGGACAATGGCTTGCGGCGTTTCGCCCGCCAATGCATTGTCGAAAGCGGCCGAGGACGCCGCTGCGCTGCTGTTCACCATGGGCTCTCCCTGTCTTTTGGCCGGCGGGCGCTCAGCTCCGCTTGAGCCTTGTTGTGTTGTGATGCTGAAGCCGCAGGAAGAGTCTCTTGGCGCTGGAAAAATGTCAAGCTTGCAAGGTCCACAAAAGTGCTTGCCGCAAGGATGACGCTTCGGAAAGGCTTAAAGTAAATTAATTTTTTAGAAAATGTAACAGGCCGGAACTTTCCACCAGGCAGCTTGACCAAGCGGAAGCTGCCGTATTTCTGCAGCTCAACAGGAGGCATCAGCCTGCCTGCAGCGCAAACGCAAGCTTGGAGTCGCATCCTCACGATGCGGCTGCTGAAAGCGTTTACATCCTTTATCGCAAACGTCCACACCCGTACATCCTCAGGAGATCCCATGCTTCGTTCCGAAACGCTTTTTGGCAAGCGCGACGCTAACACCAATTCCGCCCTGGGCGGCACCGCCAGCGGCATCATGCCCGCCGGTACCTCCGGGCTCGCCAAGCCGGTCGCTCCGGCCAGCGGCGCTGCTGCACCTGCCGCAGCCGCGACCACGTCGCCCGTTTCGAGCGGCAGCACCAACGAAGGCGGCAGCAAGCTGATCGTCGGCCCCAACATCAAGCTGAAGGGCGTGGAAATCACCGACTGCGACACCCTGGTCGTCGAAGGCCGCGTGGAAGCCACCATCGATTCGCGCGTGATCCAGATCGCCGAAAACGGCGCATTCAAGGGCTCGGCCGAATTCGATATCGCCGAAATCCGCGGCGAATTCGAAGGCGACATCACCGTGCGCCAGAAGCTGGTGGTCTACTCGACCGGCAAGGTGTCGGGCAAGATCCGCTACGGCAAGGTCGTCATCGAAGAAGGCGGCCAATTGTCCGGCGATATCCAGGTCGGTACCGCGGCCACGGCCACCAAGGGCCTGGCGGTTGCCAAGGCTGGCTGATCGCGCGGGCGCATTGCCCTGAGCATGAATTGACGGAACGATGCGCCGCCGGCGTCCGAAAGGGCGCCGGCGGCGGTTCCGTTTT
>JAEWBA010000187.1 GCA_023391395.1 Pseudomonadota bacterium | reverse complement strand
AACGGCCCCGCCTTCGGTGGCGAGAACACCTATGGGGGGTATTCCCAGACCATCGTCGTCAAGGAATCCTTCGTCCTGCAAATCAAACATGACCAGAAGGACTTGGCCGCGGTGGCGCCCCTGCTGTGCGCGGGCATCACCACCTACTCGCCGCTGCGTCACTGGAAGGTCGGGCCGGGGAAAAAGGTCGGCATCGTCGGCCTGGGCGGACTCGGGCACATGGGAGTCAAGATCGCCCATGCGCTGGGCGCCCATGTCGTCCTTTTCACGACTTCTTCCAAGAAGATCGAAGATGGAAAACGCCTCGGTGCCGACGAGGTCTGCATTTCCACCGACCCTGACCAGATGGCAGCCAGGACCACCACCCTGGACTTCATCCTCAACACTGTGGCGGCCCGCCATCAGCTCGATCCCTACCTGCAGCTTCTCAAGCGGGACGGGACCATGACGCTGGTCGGCGCGCCGGCGGACCCGCATCCGGCCACCGAAGTCTTCAACCTGATTTTCAAGCGCCGCCGGCTGGCGGGATCGCTCATCGGCGGTATTCGCGAAACCCAGGAAATGCTGGACTTCTGCGCCGAGCACGGGATCGTGTCGGACATCGAGATGATCCCGATGAATTACATCAACACCGCCTATGATCGAATGCTGAAAAGCGACGTGAAATATCGGTTCGTGATTGATATGGCGACGATCTGAGCAAGGAGTCTCCCCCGGCTGGCCCTGCTTCCGGAAGGTCAGCCGGCGAAAGACTACGGCAGAAGATAAATGCCATGCAGATCCGTTTGACGAGCAATGGGCAAACCATCACGGCCCGCTTGGACGACAACGCGACATCTCGGGACTTCGTTTCACTGCTGCCGATGAACATCACGTTGAACGACTATGCCTCCACCGAAAAGATCAGCTACCTGCCAAGAAAGCTGTCTGAAGTCGGAGCGCCTGCGGGCTGTGATCCGTCGAGAGGGGACCTTGCCTACTACGCGCCTTGGGGCAACCTGGCCATCTTCTACAAAGATGCCGGCTATGCGGACGGGCTCATTAAGTTGGGAAGCATCGAGTCCGGGATCCGCATGCTCGATGTGCCGGGTTCGCTGACCGTAACGATCAAGGTGTTGGAACGATAAAGGATAGATCAGTCGAGATCTTGAACTCCAGGTTTTTCGCGCCCAGCATCCGAAACGAACTACTTTGACGTGGATTGGCCGGGACGCTTTTCTAAGACACCCTTGACAACCGGTAGTGCGGAAAACACGCTGGGCCAGCCGGCGTAAAAGGCCAAGTGCGTAAGCACCTCTGAGGTTTGCGCTTTTGTGAGCCCGTTGTCCATGGCGCGATTGAGATGGTAAGGGATTTGCGCCACCTGCCCTGACGCAATCAAAGCACTCACAGTCACCAGGCTGCGATCGCGCGGCGCGAGGCCCGGACGCAGCCACAGATCGCGGAACAGTACTTCGCCGGTGTACTTCACGACGCCTGGGGAAACCGTGCCAAAGTCCTGCTCGACCCTGGTGGAACGTTGCGCTTCGGCGGCTTCATCGAGAGGCAGGAGCTTATCCGTAGAAGGAGGAAGCTGGTCTGCCTGGATGTGGCGCTTGGCAAATACCTCTTTTGCATCTCCGACTGCTGCCATGGCATTTCCCCAGCCGGAATAGAAAGCGAGATGGGTGATGATTTCCGAAATCTCGCCTGGCTTGACGCCGTTGTCCAGCGCCAGGTTAAGGTGGTACCGCATTTCGGCCATCTGGTTGCGAGCGATCAGCGCTGCCAGCGTGGCGATGCTGCGGTCCCGTGGCGATAGGTCGGGGCGCTTCCATACTTCGCCCATAAGGCGGCCTTGGGCGTAGTTTGCCAGTGCCGGGGCAACTGCCCAAACATCATCCGATGAGGTCATGATTCTTGCTCCTTTCCTGAGTTTGACGGCTGGGAATGCCCAGACCTTGCCGTGACGAGCAACAGCGTTAGGGCGGCTGCGAATGCTTTCATACCCCTTCCATTTCTCATACGGTGCCGATCTTATTTTCGGTATTGCTCGTCACTGACTTTTTCGAGTTAATCCACGTTCTTGCCGTTGACGGTTCCCGTCAGTGTGATATGCGTCATCGCCGCCGCGGGCGTCGCTCCGTGCCAGTGCTTGATGCCTGGCGGGCACCAGACGACAGCCGGGATGGAGTTCTACCATCGGGCCTGCCCATTGCTGTGTCCAGCATGCCGCTTTGCAGTGCCGGCGCGCACCCTTCGTCCGAGGGGGCGAATCCGCTTTGTCGGCCCATTGGGGCTTGGTGAGCGCATCGGAGAATCCTGCCTGGTCACGGGTGGGCAATCGCCCCGTTTTGGAGATCGTCACAAGCCGTGGAGCCTTTTCTTTCGGATGGTGCGGCACGTCGCCAGCTTGCCTATATGGACGGCATGACGATGGTCTTCGTTCAATGCAAGCGCGCATCCTTGCGCGGCTGATGTGCACGCCGTAGAGGATGAAGTCTTTGCCCTGTACCAGACATCTCGCCCTTGAGGTCGATGCGTTCCGAGGCGTCGGAATCTGACCTGCCCGCTCCGCTTTGCGCCATGAAAAATTTTGATAAATAACAGCAATTGACCAGAAGTTGGGCGAAGATGGTTGAAATTAATATGTTTCCATGGTTTAATGGCGATTCTTTTCAACAACACGCTACAGAAGGTTTCCGGCACTCTTCGCCGAAACCTGCCCTGCTGATTGCTTCCGGCTTTTGAAGGAAGAATCAGTTTCCCTCCCGGATGGCGGGGTTCTCACCTTGCCCATCTTGATCTGTTCCCTTGCAGGTCTGCCCTGGTCCGTCGCGATGTCCTTCGCGTTCTGGCCGCCATGGGAGGTTCTCGCCCCAAGCTCCGACTTTGGCTTTTTGCCCTGTCCGGCTTGGCATTTTTCAACGCGAAACAAGGATGGATAAATGACTCTTCGCATTGGCATCATCGGTGCAGGTCCCAGCGGCCTTGCCCAACTACGCGCCTTTGAATCGGCTTTCAACCAGCAGGATCTAGATGTCGAGCTGGTCTGCTTCGAAAAGCAGGACAACTGGGGCGGGCTGTGGAACTTCAGCTGGCGCACTGGCCTGGATAAGCATGGCGAGCCGGTACATGGCAGCATGTACCGATACCTGTGGTCCAATGGCCCCAAGGAGGCGCTGGAATTTGCAGACTACTCTTTCGATCAGCACTTCGGCCGTCCGATTCCGTCCTACCCGCCGCGCGAGGTCTTGTTCGACTATATCCAGGGACGCATGAAGCGCAATGACCTGCGCCAGTACATCCGCTTCAATACCGTGGCGCGCTGGGTCTCCTACGATGCCCAGTCCAAGACCTTCACGCTCGCCGTGGATGACCTGAAAAGCAACAAGACGTATTCCGAGACCTTCGACTATCTGGTGGTCGCCACCGGCCACTTCTCGACGCCGAACGTGCCTTACTTCGAGGGCATCGACTGTTTCCGCGGCGCCGTCATGCACGCCCATGATTTCCGCGGTGCCGACCAGTTCGTCGGCAAGGATCTGCTGCTGATCGGCGGCAGCTATTCGGCGGAAGACATCGGCGTGCAGTGCTTCAAGCACGGGGCGCGCTCGGTAACCATCAGCTATCGCTCGCAAGCCCTGGGTTTCAAGTGGCCCAAGGGCATGCGCGAGGTGCCGCTGGTGAAGCGCTTCGAAGGCAACAAGGCATTTTTTGCGGATGGATCATCGGCGCATTTCGATGCAGTCGTGCTGTGCACCGGCTACCTGCACAAGTATCCGTTCCTGCCCAAGGAATTGCGCCTGACATCGAGGAATCGCCTGTATCCCGAAGGGCTGTACAAGGGTGTTGCCTGGCAGGCCAATCCACGCCTGTTCTATCTCGGCATGCAGGATCAGTACTACACGTTCAACATGTTCGATGCGCAAGCCTGGTACGTGCGCGACCTCATTCTCGGCCGCATGGAGATGCCCAGTGCCGAGGCGCGCCAGGCCGACATCATGCGCTGGGTGCGCAAGGAAGAAGCGATCAATACGCCTTTCGATGCAGTCGATTTTCAGACCGCTTACGTGTGCGACCTGATGAGCCAGACCGATTACCCCGGGTTCGAAGCCGACGAAGTGGCGAAGCTGCTCAAGCAGTGGCTGCGCGACAAGCAGGCCAATATTCTGACCTACCGCGATCGTCCATTCCGTTCCGTGGTGACCGGCACGCTTGCCCCGGTTCATCACACGCCCTGGCTGCAAGAAATGGACGATAGCGCAGAGCGATTCCTCGATCAGTCCATCGCCAAGCAAAAAAAATATCAGAGCGCAGACGCCTGATCTCTTGGAGGGCTGTAGAAAAAGCCGTACCGGCGCCTGCCGGTGCGGCTTTTTTGTCGGCTGATTTGAATTATGTCTGCCAACTGCTGCCTGTATAAATCAAGAACTTAACAATCTTGTCGTCTCTGAAATGGTCGTCAAAACCTGCGAGAGTTGGGCATTCCGGAAATGGCTCGCATCACATCGACTCCGATCCGACAATCGGAGCCGATGAGTGAGAAGGCGGCGACATCCACAGCTCGCCTCGGACCTGTCACGATAAATCCGGCGCCCCTGGCGATCACTAGGGTAC
>JAEWBA010000110.1 GCA_023391395.1 Pseudomonadota bacterium | reverse complement strand
ATTCAAGATTAAGACGACATGGTTCATTCCAGGGCATTCGATCGAAACCTTCCCGGAACAGATGGCCCAGGTCGCTGCACGGGGGCATGAGATTGGCTTGCATGGCTATTCGCATGAAAACCCATTGTCGATGACGCCTACCCAGGAAGCCGATGTACTCGACAAATGCATCGAACTGATCGAACAATTGTGCGGCAGCCGGCCGCGCGGCTACGCGGCCCCTTGGTGGGAATTGAGTGCCACCACGCCGTCGCTATTGCTGGAACGCGGGATCCGATACGACCACAGCATGATGCACCGCGATTTCGAATGCTATCGTCTGCGTACCGGCGACGCGTGGACGCCGATCGATTATTCGCGCCCGGCAGCGGAATGGATGAAGCCACTGGTGCGAGGCAGCGAGACATCCCTGATCGAGGTGCCAGTGAGCTGGTATCTGGATGACCTGCCGCCGATGATGTTCATCAAAAAGGCGCCCAACAGCCACGGCTTCATGAATCCGCGCGATATCGAGGAATTGTGGCGCGAACAATTCGACTGGGTGTACCGCAAAATGGATGACGCGGTATTTACCCTGTGCCTACATCCTGATGTCGCTGGCCGCCCGCAGGTGCTGGCAATGCTGGAACGTTTGCTGGCTCATATGATGAAGCATCCAGGGGTCGAATTCATGACGCTGGAGGCAATTGCGGACGCGTACGACCGCGAACATCCGTTCCAGGGGTAAGCCATGTGCGGGCTATGCGGCTTGTGGGGCAATGTCGAACACTGGAGCGCCACCGCGTCGCGCACAGTGGGCGGCGATGCGCGGCTGGATGATGCCAATCCGCTGCGCGAGCGCGCCCTGCAGGTGAAGGCGGTGAACCGGGTTGCGGCGGCGATCGGCATACAAGTCGAAGATTGGGCCGGGGCATCCTGGATCGTCAAAAATGCGTTCGGCGCTACTGAAATCGTCGATTCCTTGCCGAAAGTGTGGCGTTCCGCCGAGTCCTTGTCCGGAAAGCGCATCGATCCGCTGGCATTGCCCATCATCCAAAAGCTTGAAGCTCATTGATCTTATTTGCTCATGACTTCCCCCAAGGATCAACGCCTGCCGGTTCTTATCCTGTCTGGTTTTCTGGGCAGCGGCAAGACCACTTTGCTGCGTGACTATCTGAATCAGGGCAAGCTGAATCGCACCTTGGTGATCGTCAACGAAGTCGCAGAACGCGGTGTCGATGACCAATTGTTGCGCTCGACTGGCGAGCCCGTGATTTTGCTGGAAAACGGCTGTCTATGTTGCACTGTCAACGATGACTTGAGTCGCAGCCTACTGAAGATTGTGGAAGACGAGGCGGTAATGGGTGCCGTCGACCGCATCATTATTGAGACTACTGGCTTGGCCGATCCGGCGTCGGTGTTTTCAACGATTGCTACCGATAACCGCTTGTCCAGTCACCTGCGCGTGCATTCCATTATCAGTCTGGTCGATGCCATGCATGCAAACATGCAAATGGCTGAATCTCCCGAATTCGTGCTGCAGGTTCAAGCTGCCGATATCGTACTGATCACCAAGCTCGATATCGCCGGAGAAGGCCGTCTGGCCGAGGTGGCTAATCTGGTGACTGGAATCAATCCGATCGCTACTGTCACCGCGGTGCAAGCCTTCGATCTTGCCGCCTTGGTCGGTGCAAGCCCGATTTCTCGGGCTGATCAAGTAGTCGCGCGATGGAAGCCAGTGCTGAATAGGGTTGTGGCACCAGCCACGACAACGGGGCGCATGCGCTTGATCATGGCACCGGAGTCCGGCAAGGCAATGCATGCAACCGATGTCAGTTCGTTTTGCATCGAATTCGATGAACGGATTGATTGGGGCGCATTTTGTATTTGGCTGTCCCTGCTTATTCATGCGCACGGAAACCGGCTCTTGCGCATCAAGGGCTTTCTCGGCTTGGGCAAGGGCGATGCTCCGGTCGTGATCAACTGCGTCCGGCATGTGGTGCACTTTCCGGAACATTTGACGGCATGGCCGGATAAGCGCCGAACCTCCTATCTGGTGTTCATTGTTCGCGGCCTGTCGCCGGATCTGATATTGCGCTCATTGCTGGCGTTTGCGAGCAAGAAAGACAGCACGCTAGCCTTGGACCGCTCATAGTTTCGAGATTTATTAAGTCCCGTACCATCTAATGATGGCAGGTGCTCGCCCGAATTGCGGGAGAGGGCCCTAAACAAGATCGGAGTCTGTATGGCCAAGCCACGAATTCTTCTCGTTTCCACCGGCGGTACGATCACTATGACTGCTCAGGCAGGCAGCGGCATGGTACCTACCTTGTCTGGGCAAGACTTGGTCGAGGCGGTGCCGGAACTCGGTCAATTAGCTGAAATTGAAGTGATCTCGTTCTCGTCCAAACCCAGCGCCTCACTGACGCTAGAGAATTCGGTCGGCATTGCGGCATTGCTCGATGCCAAATTGGCGTCCGGATTTAGCGGCGCTGTGGTGGTGCAGGGTACCGATACCATTGAAGAAACCGCTTTTGTGCTGGATTTGCTGGTCGCTTCTGATCGGCCGGTAGCGGTTACCGGCGCAATGCGCGGTCCGACCGCACCCGGAGCGGATGGCCCCGCTAACTTGTTGGCAGCCGTCACCGTCGCTGCCGATGCGCAAGCTTACAATCTCGGTACAGTGGCCGTACTCAATGATGAAGTCCATGCGGGGCGGTTTGTGCAAAAGTCGCACACGGCCTTGCCGTCTGCTTTTGCTTCGCCAGGGTTTGCTCCGATCGGACGTGTCATCGAAGGTGCGCTGCATTTGTATGCGGTGCCGCCGCGGCTTGCGGCATTGGCACGCCCCGAAAAATTGGACGATGCGCCGGTTGCCCTGGTCAAAATGGTGCTCGGTGATGACGGGCGAATGCTGGCTGCTTTACCTCGGCTTGGTTACCGAGGGGCGGTGATCGAAGCGATGGGGGCTGGTCATGTACCTGCACAACTTGTTCCCGTCATCACCAACTTGGTGGAAAAGATGCCGGTGGTGTTAAGCACGCGGATTGCCAACAGCCCGGTCTTTACACATAGCTATGGTTTTCCCGGGTCGGAAATTGATCTGCTTGCACGTGGGGTCATTCCTGGCGGAACCCTGGCTGGCACTAAAGCCTGCTTGCTAATGCGTCTTCTTCTTGCAAATCAGCTTGAAGGCGACGCACTGCGAGCTACCTACATACAATGGAGCAATTACTCGCGGATCACGCGTAAGGCTTGAAATTAAGAGGCCGAGTAGAGAGAAGGGCAGTCAGACGCCCAGATATTCCGTCAGCGCCTCCGGCGACTCCAGCAAGGCATTCGACTCCCCCTGTAGCACCACCTTGCCCTTTTCCAGCACCACCGCCGCATCGGTATGCGAGAGCACCGCCCGGTAGTTGCGGTCCACGATCAGGGTGCTGATGCCGGTGGTGCGGATCTGGCCGATGACGCGCCAGATTTCCTGCACGATCAAAGGTGCCAAGCCTTCGGTCGCTTCATCCAGGATCAGCAGGTCGGGATTGGTCATCAGGGCGCGGCCGATGGACAACATTTGCTGTTCGCCGCCCGACAACTGCTGGCCGCCATGGTCCAGGCGTTCCTGCAGGCGCGGGAAGGTTTCCAGCACGCGTTCATAGGCCCAGTCGCGCCGGCCGCCCGGGCCGGGGCGCGCGCTCATGATCAGGTTTTCGCGCACCGACAGGTTGGGGAAGATGCCGCGTCCCTCGGGCACGTAGCCGATGCCCAGGCGTGCCATCCGTTCGGGCGTCGAGCCGGTGACCTCCTTGCCGTGCCAGCTGATGCGGCCGGATGCGGCGGGCACATAGCCCATCAGCGAGCGGATCAGGGTGGTCTTCCCCATGCCGTTGCGGCCGAGCAGGCCGATCGCCTTGCCGGCCGGCAGTTGCAGATCGACGCCTTGCAGGATATGGCTGTCGCCGTAATAGGTATTGAGAGAGGTGATCTGAAGCACGGCTGTCTCTAGGTTGGAATGCGGTAAGGGGAAGCCGAGGCTCAATGGCCGTCGCCCAGGTAGGCGACCTGCACATCGGGATTGGTCCGGATCGCCTCTGGCACGTCGCTGGCGATCACTTCGCCGTTGACCATGACGGTGATGCGGTCGGCGACGCGGAATACGGCGTCCATGTCGTGCTCGACCAGCAGCACGGCATGCGTCTGCTTGAGATTCTGCAGCATGTTCAGCATGCGCTCGGTTTCCTCGGCGCCCATGCCGGCCAACGGTTCGTCCAGCAGCAGCACCTTGGGGCGGGTCGCCAGGCACATGGCGATTTCTAGCTGGCGCTTTTTGCCGTGGCTCATGCTGCCGGCCTGCATGTCGGCCATGTCGGCCAGGCCCGCTGTTTCCAGCGCCTTGCGGGCGATGCCGACGCTGGATTCGCAATGCTTGGCCGCTTCCCACAGCGCCCACGGACGCTGCAGCGCTGCCTGCGCGGCAAGGCGGCAATTCTCCAGCACGGTGAAGCTGGGGAAGATGGTGGTGCGCTGGTAGCTGCGGCCGATGCCGGAACGTGCGCGGCGCGGCTGCGGCAGATGGGTCATGTCCATGCCGTTCAGGCGGATCGAGCCGTCGGAGACCGGGATTTCGCCGGAAAGCATGTTGATCAGCGTGGACTTGCCGGCGCCATTGGTGCCGATGACTGCATGCACTTCGCCGACATGCAGGTCCACCGAGACCTTGTTGACCGCCGTCAGGCCGCCGAAGCGGCGCGTCAGTTCGATCGCCTGCAGTAGCGGCGCGGACGCGGTTTGAGTGGAAGTGGCGCTCATCATCTTGCCTCCGCTTGCAATTGTGGCTTGCGCTTGAAGCGGGTCGTCAGTCCGATCAATCCATTGGGCAGCAGGGCCACGAAGAAGATCATGGTCAGGCCCAGGGTCAGTTGCCAGCGCGCGGCGATATCGCCAACGAGGGCCTCGGATGAGTAGAACTCCTTCAACAGCACGAAGGCTGCCGCGCCGATTACGGCGCCGCGCAGGGAGCCCAGGCCACCCAGGATGATCATCAGCAGCACGGCGCCGGATTCGTGCCAGGACAGCATTTCCGGATTCACCACGCCGTTCTTGATGCCCATCAGCGCGCCGGCAAGGCCGGCCAGGATGCCGGCAATGATGAAGGCGGCCAGCTTGTAGTAGTAGGTCGCAAAGCCAGCGGCGCGCATACGCTGTTCATTGGTGCGGATGCCCGCCAGCGCATGGCCGAAGCGCGAGCGCAGCAGCAGCGCGAGGAAGACATAGGTGAATGCCAGGGCGCCGAGCGAGAAGAAATACAGGTGGCGGCCGTTTTCCAGGTCGATCAGCGTGTTGTCGCCGAAGGCCAGCGCCGGGCGCAGCGTGATGAACATGCCGTCGCTGCCGCCGCCGATGGGCGTGTCGTGGAACACGTAGTAGGCCATCTGCGCGAAGGCCAGCGTCACCATGATGAAGTACACGCCCTTGGTGCGCAGGCTGAGCGCGCCGGTCACGAGTGCATAAGCGCCGGCCCCCAGCAGGGCCAAGGGCAGCAGCACCAGCAGCGAGCCCGGTTCGGCGTCCGGCGAAGCCAGTGCGACGACATAGGCGGCCAGCCCGAAGAAGCCGGCGTGGCCGAGACTGACCAAGCCCGTGG
>JAEWBA010000102.1 GCA_023391395.1 Pseudomonadota bacterium | reverse complement strand
GGATCGAACAGGTCGGCGAACTCGACGAATTTCGCCGACTGCAGCCGGCGCAGGATGCCGGTCATGTGCTCGCGCACCGAAAGCTCTTCGCGGGTGATGGTGTGATGCGCGGTGAGCTTGGCGCGCTTCAAGACATCGGCCCACGCCGCCTGAAGGTCGGACAGATTGACCTCGGGCCAGCGCACCACCATGCTCTGCTCAATATAGACCTGGGCGCGCACATAGTCGCGTCCGATCTGCGGCAGGGTGTCGATCTGCTGGGCGGCCAACTTCATCTGTTCGTATTCGAGCAGACGGCGCACCAGTTCTGCGCGCGGATCTTCCGCCTCCTCGCCGGTGTCGGCCTTCTTGACCGGCAGCAGCATGCGCGACTTGATCTCGATCAGCATGGCGGCCATCAGCAGATATTCCGCCGCCAGTTCCAGGTTGCGGGCGCGGATTTGTTCGACATAATCGAGGTACTGCAGGGTGACCTGCGCCATCGGAATGTCGAGGATATTGAAATTCTGCTTGCGAATCAGGTAGAGCAGCAGGTCGAGCGGCCCCTCGAAGGCTTCCAGGAAGATCTCGAGCGCATCCGGCGGAATGTAGAGATCGTTCGGCAGCTTGAACAGCGGCTCGCCGTACAGCTTGGCGAAGGCGACGCCGTCGATCACGTCGGGCGTCGAATCGGGCTGGCCGGCCAGCGCTCGCTCCGGCGCGTCGGCGGGCAAGTGCGCCATCGGCGTGTCCTGCGGATTGCTCACGTTGGCTCGATGCGGAAAGGCTTACACCTTGGTCTGGTAGACGTAGGGCTGCTGTTTGATGCGCGACTCCTGGGCGCGGCGGCGTTCCTCGAGGTCTATGGGTGCCTTGTCCCACAGCAGGGCGCGTCCCGCGCGCTGCTTCTGCTCGAGTTCAGGGTCTTTTTGCTTCAATTCCTTGATGAACTTGGTGATATCGGATTCGTAACCCTGGTATTGCTTGGTGAATTTCATCGCTTGCCTGACTAAGGAGAATGACTTGCGCAGTATTTTACCCCGACTTTGCGCGCAGTCTTCCCGCCATGCAGGCATCAAGCGGCGTGCCTCCGGCCGGCCGATGCCGTCCGCCGGGGTGGCGAACGGGCGGAGTCGGCGATGATTTACGAGCTTTATTACTGGCCGAGCATACAGGGGCGCGGCGAATTCGTGCGGCTGGCGCTGGAAGAGGCGGGCGCCGAATACCGCGACGTGGCGCGCTTGCCGGGCGGCAAAGACGGCGAGGAAGCAGGTCTGTCCGCCATGTTCCGCCTGCTGGAGAATGCGGAATCCCGCCACCCGCCTTTCGCGCCTCCCTTTCTCAAGGCCGGCCGGCTGCTGATCGGGCAGACCGCCAACATCCTGCTCTTCCTCGGGCCGCGCCTGGGGCTGGTGCCGCGCGCCGAGGCAGCGCGCCTGTGGGCGCACCAGCTGCAATTGACGATCGCCGATTTCGTCATCGAAGTGCATGACACGCATCATCCGATCGGTTCCAGCCTGTATTACGAGGATCAGAAGCGGGAAGCCGCGCGCCGCAGCGCCGACTTCCTGAAGCACCGGCTGCCGAAATTTCTCGGCTATTTCGAGCGGGTCTTGCAGGAAAACCCGCGGCGCGGCGGCTACATGCTGGGCGGGCGGCTGAGTTACGTGGACTTGTCGATCTTCCAGGTCATCGAAGGGCTGCGCTACGCGTTTCCGCACGCGATGGCGCGTATCGAGCCGCAGTATCCGGGCCTGATCGCCCTGCATGATCGCGTGTCGGCGCGACCGCGCATCGCCGCCTATCTCGGCTCGGAGCGGCGGCTGCCGTTCAACGAGGAGGGCATCTTCCGGCATTACCCGGAGCTGGATCGCTAGGGCGGGCGATCCGTCTTAAGCCAGCGATCACAGGCCCGGGAAGCCCAGTGTATGATGACGGCCTCAGCATTTGCTTGACCGTTTTTTCTCCTGGCCCGAACCGATCTTGCCATCCATTTCGCCCCGCACCCTCGGATTGCTCTGCCTTGCCGTCACTTCCATCGGCTGGGGCGTCAACTGGCCCGCCATGAAATTCCTGCTGACTGAAGTGCCGCCGCTGTCCGCGAGAGGGGCGGCCGGCATCACTGCAGCCTTCGGCGTAGGGCTGCTCGCGGTCCTGACAGGGCAGGGCTTGCGGGTGCCGCGCCCTCTCATCGGGCGTCTGGTCTTGGGTGGCTTCACCAATGTCTTCGCCTGGATGGGATTCACTACCCTATCCCTGCGCTGGCTGGGCGCCGGGCAGGCGGCGCTGCTGGTCTATACCATGCCGGTCTGGGCCATGCTGCTGGCCTGGCCCATGCTCGGCAGGCGCCCGACGGGAAGAAGCATTGCCGGCCTGCTCCTGAGCATGTCGGGGCTGGCGGTGCTGTTCGGCGGCGGGCAATTGGAAGTCGGCGCGGCGCTGCTTCCCGGCGCTCTGCTGGCGCTGGCAGCCGCGTTCCTGTTCGCCTTCGGCACGGTCTTGCCGGGGCCGGCGGCCAGCCTGCCGCCACTTACTTCGCTGGCCTGGCAATTGGCCATCGGCTGCCTGCCCATGCTGGTCTTGGGCTTGTGGTTCGAGGATTCTGATCCGCGCGCGCTGTCGCCACTGGGCTGGACCCTGATGGCATACATGACGGTGGTGCCGATGTGCGTGTGTTATCTGACTTGGTTCGCGGCGCTGCGGCGGCTGCCGGCCGCCACGGCATCGGTCGCGACGCTACTGACGCCGGTGATCGGCATCGGCGCGGCCGCGCTGACCCTGGGTGAGCCTTTCGGCGGCAAGGAAATACTGGCCATCGTCCTGACGCTTGGTGGCGTTGCCCTGGTGCTGCGGCGGCCTTAGAAACCGTTTCCCGGCAACCCGGAAGCTTCGGGCCTGAAGCCGGCGGTTTAAAGCGATATCAGCGCGCGAGGATGCGCCGCATCACCAGAGGCGGGGGTTCAAGCGGATTGGCGTGGGTGTATTCCAGCTCCGGCGCCAGCTCGAAGCCGAAGGCGGCATACAGGTCGAGCAGGCGCGTCTGGTCGGACCGGACCGCGAGGCGCAATTCATCCACGTCAGCGGCCAGCGCGCGGTGAATCACCGCTTCCAGCAAATGCTGCGACAGCCGCTCGCCGCGATAGGCGGGCAAGACGCCCATGCGTCGGATTTCCCAGACTTGCGGTTCCAGTTCCAGCGGCGCCCAGCGCGCTGACCCGATGGGCTGGTCGTCGTGCAGCAGGAGGAAGGCGCCGCCCTGCTGCAAGTCCTGCAGCACGCGCACGGCCGTCTCCCTATGCCCGCTCGAGGTCACGGCGACGCGGCCGGCCCAGGCCGCGCGCGTCAGATCGGCAATCAATTGCGCGTCTTCCAGGGTCGCTTCGCGAACCAGGATATTCATGGCAGTCGCCTCAGCGCACCCGCATGCCGGGCTCGGCTCCCGGCCAGGGGTTCAGGACGTAGATGCCGGGATTAGCCTTTTCGTCGGCTGCCGAGGCGGCCAGCACCATGCCCTCGGAGACGCCGAACTTCATCTTGCGCGGCGCGAGGTTGGCGACCATCACGGTCAGCTTGCCGATCAGATCTTCCGGCTGGTAGGACGACTTGATGCCCGAGAACACATTGCGCGTGCGGCCCTCGCCCACATCCAGCGTCAGGCGCAGCAGCTTGTCCGAACCCTCGACGTGTTCGCAATTGACGATCTTTGCGATGCGCAGGTCTACCTTGGCAAAGTCGTCAATCTTAATTTCCGGGGCGATCGCCTCGATCGCCCCGCCATTCTCACCTTCCCCTTCAGGGGGAAGGCTGGGTTGGGGGTGGGTTTCCTTCGCAGCTTCGGGCAGCTCGAACAATGCATCCAGCATCTTGGGATCGACGCGCGTCATCAGATGCTCGAACTTGCCGATGGCGCGCGGCTGGTTCTTCAGATCGGCCCAGGTGAGCTCACGCTCGATCCCGTACAGCGACGCCACCTTGCGCGCCAGCGCCGGCAGGATGGGAGCGAGGTAGATGCTCAAGCGGTAGAAGGACAGCAGCAGGTCGCTGCACACGTCCTGCAAGGCCTGATCGTTGGCCGGGTCCTTGGCCAGCTCCCAGGGTTTTTTGGTATCGACGAACTGGTTGACCTCGTCGGCCAGGGACATGATGTAGCGGATCGCCTTGCCGTATTCGCGCGCCTCGAAGGCGTCGCGGATGGCGGCTTCCTCGCCGGCGCCGACCAGTTCCCAGAAGCGGTTGGTCGATTTGCCGATGGGGTTGCTGAGCTGACCGCCGAAGCGCTTGGTGATGAAGCCGGCGGCGCGGCTGGCAATGTTGACGTACTTGCCAATCAGGTCGGCATTGACGCGGGCGACGAAATCGTCCGGATTGAAATCGACATCCTCGACCTTGGCATTCAGCTTGGCAGCGATGTAGTAGCGCAGCCACTCCGGATTCATGCCGATTTCCAGGTAGCGCAGCGGCGAAATGCCGGTGCCGCGCGACTTCGACATCTTTTCGCCGGACACGGTGATGAAGCCGTGCACGAAGACATTGTTGGGCACCTTGCGGCCGGCGAAATGCAGCATGGCCGGCCAGAACAGGGTGTGGAAATAGATGATGTCCTTGCCGATGAAATGGTATTGCTCGGTGCTGGGATCGGCCATGAAGGCGTCGAAATCGCGGCCGGTCTTGTCGAAGTAATTCTTCAGCGAGGCCAGGTAGCCAATCGGCGCATCCAGCCAGACATAGAAATACTTGCCCGGCGCATCCGGGATCTCGATGCCGAAATAAGGGGCGTCACGGCTGATATCCCAGTCGCCTAGTCCGCTTTCCTCGCCATCCTTGCCTTCCAGCCATTCCCTGGCCTTGTTCGCCACTTCCGGCTGCAGGCGCTGCGGATCGAGCGCCCATTCCTTCAGGAAGGCGGTGCAGCGCGGATCGGAGAGCTTGAAGAAGAAATGCTCCGACGACTTGAGGACCGGCGTGGCGCCGGACAGCGTGGAATACGGATTCTTCAGATCGGTCGGGGCATAGACGGCGCTGCAGTTCTCGCAGGAATCGCCGTACTGGTCCTTGGCGCCGCACTGGGGGCACTCACCCTTGATGTAGCGATCCGGCAGGAACATGTTCTTGACGGGATCGAAGAACTGGTCGATGGTCTTGGTGGTGATTAGACCGGCCTGGTCGCGCAAGGCGCGGTAGATTTCCTGCGACAGCGCCTCATTTTCCGGGCTGTCGGTGGAGTGCCAGTTGTCGAACTTGATATGGAAGCCGTCCAGGTATTGCTTGCGGCCCGCGGCGATATTGGCCACGAATTCCTGCGGCGTCACGCCGGCTTTTTCCGCCGCGATCATGATCGGTGCGCCATGAGCATCGTCCGCGCCGACGAAATGCACCTCGTTGCCCTGCATGCGCTGGAAACGCACCCAGATGTCGGCTTGGATATATTCCATGATGTGGCCGATATGGAAGGCGCCATTGGCGTAGGGAAGGGCGGTGGTGACGAACAGCTTGCGCGGCAAAGTGGTGCTCATTGCAAAATGGTGAATGGGATAAAGAGTTCATTTTATCAGTGCGGGGGCGTTAAACGCAGCGCGGCCTTGTCAAAGGCATAGGGGCACCGCTGGTGCGGCGGGATTTCGTTTAGACTTCCACAACAGCCCCAGGAACCCAGGAGAAGCAATGAGCATCACCACCGAAGCCGTGAAAGCGGCGCTCGCCCAGGTCATCGACCCCAACACCGGCAAGGATCTGGTGTCCGGCAAGTCGATCAAGAATATCCAGATCAACGGCGCCGACGTGGCGCTGGATGTCGAACTCGGCTACCCGGCGAAAAGCCAGATTCCCGCCATCCGCGATGCGGCGACGGCCGCAGTGCGCGGGCTTGCCGGCGTCGGCAGCGTGAAGGTGAACACGTATTCCAAGATCATCGCGCATGCGGTGCAGCGCGGCGTGAAACTGATGTCCAACGTCAAGAACATCATCGCCGTGGCTTCCGGCAAGGGCGGGGTCGGCAAATCGACCACGGCGGTCAACCTTGCACTGGCCCTCGCGGCGGAAGGCGCGCAGGTCGGCATCCTGGATGCCGACATCTACGGCCCTTCGCAACCGATGATGCTGGGCATTTCCGGCCGCCCGGAATCGCTGGACGGCAAGACCATGGAGCCGCTGGAAAACTATGGCGTGCAAGTCTCGTCAATCGGTTTCCTGATCGATGCGGACCAGCCCATGGTGTGGCGCGGGCCGATGGTCACCCAGGCCTTGCAGCAATTGCTGGAACAGACCAACTGGCGCGACCTGGATTACCTGATCGTCGACATGCCGCCCGGCACCGGCGACATTCAGCTGACCCTGTCGCAAAAAGTGCCGGTGACCGGCGCCGTGATCGTCACCACGCCACAGGACATCGCCCTGCTGGACGCCCGCAAGGGCTTGAAGATGTTCGAGAAGGTCGACATTCCCATCATCGGTGTCGTCGAAAACATGAGCATCCACGTCTGCTCCAACTGCGGCCATGCCGAGCCGATCTTCGGCCAGGGTGGCGGCGAAAGGATGTGCGCCGAATACGGGGTCGATTTCCTCGGCGCCTTGCCGCTGGCGATGTCGATACGCGAACAGACCGATTCGGGCGCGCCCACCGTGGTCGCCGATCCGGACGGACCGGAAGCGACAATCTATAAGGAGATCGCGCGCCGGGTGGCGGTCAAGATCGCCGAGAAGGCTAAGGACATGACCAGCAAGTTCCCCAGCATCGTTATCAAGAATGACTGACGCGGTAAAATAAGGCCTCTTTTTTTTGACCCACGGCTTTGGCGATCCAAAGCCTTTTTTATTCCTTGTGGGGCAGAGTTGAGCGTAAGCGCTACTCTGTCCTCAACATTATTTGACATGACTTCCCGCACTCCCGTTCGCACCCGCTTCGCCCCCAGCCCGACCGGCTACCTGCACC
>JAEWBA010000077.1 GCA_023391395.1 Pseudomonadota bacterium | reverse complement strand
AATGCACCGCCAGATCGGCGCGCCCTTCCGCCATCGCGGCTTCCAGCTCCTTGACGAACAAACCCTTGCCGCCAACCTTGGACAGGGTGCGATCGAGAATCCTGTCGCCCTTGGTTGTCATTCCGAGAATATCGATGCTGCACTCTGGATATAATGCACGCAGCCTGGTGCGGACATGCTCCGCTTGCCACATTGCCAGGCGGCTTTCGCGCGAGGCAATCACCAGTCTTGACGGGGGAATTGCTTTCAAAACGGTTCTTCCGAAAGTCGTCGGCGCGGATTGCGCCAAGCTGAAATGAAGCGCGAATTTTATCACGCGCACACTCTCAAACCGCTGGCAAACACGCTTCCCCACCCTCCACTACTTCACTCGTTCACCATGGCAAGAGATTCGACCGGCGCACCTGTCGCAGCAAACCGCAGCCCCAAGACCGCACCCGACAAGGACGCGCCCCTGCGCGAGGACATCCGTCTCCTGGGTCGCCTGCTGGGCGACGTGCTGCGCGAACAGGAAGGCGCGGCCGTCTTCGATGTCATCGAAACCATACGCCAGACCGCCGTGCGCTTTCGGCGCGAGTCCGATGTCCAGGCCGGCGCGCAGCTCGACAAGCTGCTGAAGAATCTGACGCGCGAGCAGACGGTTTCCGTCGTACGCGCCTTTTCCTATTTCTCGCACCTGGTCAACATCGCCGAGGATCGCCACCACAACCGCCGCCGTCGGGCCCACTTGCTGGCCGGTTCGCCGGCGCAGCAAGGCAGCGTCTCCTATGCCATGTCGCGCCTGGCCGAGGCGGGCGTGCCGGGACCGGCGGTGCACAGCTTTTTCCGCGAAGCGCTCATCTCGCCTGTGCTGACCGCTCATCCGACCGAAGTCCAGCGCAAGAGCATTCTCGATGCCGAACGCGAGATTGCCCGCCTGCTGGAGGAACGCGATCTTCCGCTCACCCCGGCAGAGCACAGGCGCAACGGCGAACTGCTCCACGCCTGCATCGCCACGCTGTGGCAGACGCGCATGCTGCGCTACTCGCGGCTGACCGTGGCCGATGAAATCGAGAATGCCCTGTCCTACTACCGCATCACCTTCCTGCGCGAGGTGCCGGCGCTGTACGCCGACGTGGAAGCCGAGCTTGCCGTGCACTTTCCGCAACGCTCGGGAAAGAGGCGCGCCCCTGCCGGCGCTTCTACCTTCCTGCAGATGGGAAGCTGGATCGGCGGCGACCGCGACGGCAATCCCAACGTCAATGCCGACACCATGCGCCATGCGCTGACGCGGCAGGCGACCACCGTCTTCGACTTCTACCTGGACGAAGTGCATGCGTTGGGAGCCGAGCTGTCGATATCGACCATCCTGGTCGATGCCAGTCCGGCCTTGCAGGCGTTGGCCGATGCCTCTCCCGACGTTTCCGAACACCGCACCGACGAGCCCTACCGGCGCGCCTTAGTTGGAATCTACGCGCGCCTGGCCGCCACCGCGCGCGGGCTCGGCGCAGCGCATGTGCTGCGCCAGGAAGTCGGCGCCGCCGCGCCCTATGCCGGGGCGGAGGAATTTCTCGCGGACCTGCAGATCCTGGTCGATTCGTTGCAGGCGCACCACGGCAGCATGCTGATCAAGCCACGCCTGGCCCCGCTCAAGCGCGCCGCCGAGGTGTTCGGATTCCATCTGGCCTCGCTCGACATGCGGCAAAGCTCCGACGTGCACGAGCGCGTGCTGGCCGAATTGTTCGCGCGCGCCGGTGTCGCGCCCAACTATGCCGAGCTGACGGAACAGGACAAGGTGGAACTGCTGCTGGCGGAACTGGATATGCCGCGCCCGCTGTATTCGCCCTATCTTGCGTATTCGCCGGAAACCGAAAAAGAGCTGGAAGTCCTGCGTACCGCGCGCGAAATCCGTCAGCGCTATGGCGAACGCGCGCTGCGCAACTACATCATCTCGCACACCGAAACGCTGTCCGATCTGCTGGAAGTGATGCTGCTGCAGAAGGAGACCGGGCTGTTGCGTTTCGAGCAGGATGCCGGAGCCAGCAGCATCGGCCAGCCTAGGCTGGACCTGATGGTGATCCCGCTGTTCGAGACCATTCCCGATCTGCGCCGTGCCGCCGACATCATGGAGGAATTGATTTCGCTGCCGCTCGTGCGCCGCCTGATCGCGCAGCGCGGCAATCTGCAGGAAGTCATGCTCGGTTACTCCGATTCCAATAAGGACGGCGGCTTCCTCACCTCCAACTGGGAGCTGTACAAGGCGGAGACGCGGCTGGTGGACTTGTTCAAGCGTACCGACATCACCCTGCGCCTGTTCCACGGGCGCGGCGGCACTGTCGGCCGCGGCGGCGGCCCCAGCTACGAAGCCATCCTGGCGCAGCCGGCCGGCACGGTGAACGGCCAGATTCGCCTCACCGAACAAGGCGAAATCATCGCCTCCAAGTTCTCCAACCCGGAGATCGGCCGCCGCAATCTCGAACTGCTGGTGGCTGCCACTCTGGAAGCCAGCCTGATGCCGCCGGAGGGTAACGGCAGGCAGGCCAAGAAACTGGCCGAGTTCGAAAGCGTGATGGAAGAACTGTCCGAGCGCGCCTACCGCGCCTACCGCAACCTGGTCTACGAAACGCCGGGATTCGCGGATTACTTTTTCGCTGCCACGCCGATTGCCGAAATCGCCGAACTCAATATCGGCTCGCGCCCCGCCTCGCGCAAGGCGACGCGCCGCATCGAAGACCTGCGTGCCATCCCCTGGGGTTTCTCGTGGGGGCAATGCCGCTTGCTGCTGCCCGGCTGGTACGGCTTCGGCAGCGCCGTTTCTTCATGGCTGGACGAAAGCGAAAGTGAGAAGCAGCGCAAACAGCGGGCCGCGACCTTGCGCGCCATGGCCAAGGATTGGCCGTTTTTCGCCACGCTGCTGTCGAACATGGACATGGTGCTGGCGAAGACCGATCTGGCGGTGGCCTCGCGCTATGCCGGACTGGTACCGGACCGCAAGCTGCGTAAGCAAGTCTTCACGCGCATCGTCGACGAGTACGAGCGCACCATCGCCTGCCTGGCCGCCAGCACCGGCACGCGCGAGCGCCTGGCCAACAATCCGCTGCTGGCGCGTTCCATCAAGAACCGCTTTGCCTATCTGGATCCACTCAACCACCTGCAGGTGGAACTGATCAAGCGCTATCGCGCCGCCGCGGCGGAAGGTCGCACGCTCCACGAGCGCGTGCGGCGCGGGATTCATTTGTCAATCAACGGGATTGCGGCGGGCTTGCGGAATACGGGGTGAGACGGCACTCAGCTTCATGGCAGCTAGGGCAGGTCCGTCCCGCCCTACGCTGACTTGGCGCAGAGGTTACTTCACCAGCGCCTTCACCACGCCCCACTGGCGCCGTGAAATCGGCAGGCGCTCCTCGACATCGCGCAGGATCACCTGCCAGGCTTCCTGGGCTTTGTCGCTTTCGCTCTCCGCGTCCACCGACACCGAGCCGCGTTCGACGCCAAGGATGGCGGCGCGGGCCACGAGGGCGTTGCGATGCACGCGTACGAATATCTCCCCCATTTCCTCTTCGATCGAAGTCAACGACTCCTCGATCAGGTGGTTGTGGTCGCGAGTGCGCAGGGTCACGTACTTGAGTTCGGCCTTCAGGTAAATGACCTCGGACACCGGCACCAGCAGCACACGGCCGCGCTCCTGGACGGAGAAATGCTGGCGCCGGGCTTGCGGCGCTGCGGCCGCAGCCTGCGCGCGCAATGCCGCCACCCGCTTGAGCGCGGCAGCCAGTCGTTCGGCACGCACCGGCTTCAACAGATAGTCCAGCGCCTGCACATCGAAAGCCTTGAGCGCATATTCGTCGTAGGCCGTGACGAACACCACGGCCGGCGCCTCCGGCAGCTCGCCTAGGCGCGCCGCCAATTCCACACCGTTCATCCCGGGCATCTGCACGTCGAGCAGGACGATATCCGGCCGGGCAGCGGCGATGGCTTCGAGCGCGGTCTGCGCCCGCCCCGCCTCCCCGGCCAGCTCGTGCGGGCATTCGGCGGCGATGTCGGCGAGCAGCGTCTTCAGGCGTGTGCGCGCCGGCGCTTCGTCGTCCACGATGAAGATGCGCGGAATCATGAATCGCTCTCGGTATAGGGAAAGCGCAGGCGCACTTCGAAGAAGCCGCGCGCCACTGTGGTCGTCAACTGTGCTTCGACATCGTAAAGAAGCGCGAGACGCTCGCGGATATTGTTCAAGGCCATGTGATTGCCGTCCTCGGTCGCCGCCGCTTCGCCGTGATAGGGGTTGACCACGACCACCTCGATGCGGTCCATCGAACGGCTGATGTGCACCTGGATGATGGCGGGGCCGGTGGCCGGCTCCACGCCGTAGCGTACGGCGTTCTCCAGCAGCGGCTGCAGCAGCAGCGCAGGCACGCGCGCCTTGCGCAGGCGCGAGCGGCTGATGTTTTCCGCTTCCCATTGCACCTGCAAGCGTTCGCCGAGACGGATCTTTTCGATCGACAGGTATTGGCGGCACAAGCGGATTTCCTCTTCCAAGCTGGTCATGTTGCGCGGATCGCTCATCAATACACGGAACAGATCGGCCAGGTCTTCCAGCGTGCTTTCGGCACGGCGCGGCTCGCTGCGGATCAGCGACAGCACCGCATTCAGGCTGTTGAACAGGAAATGCGGACGGATGCGCGCCTGCAAGGCCTGCAGCCGCGCCTCCACCAGCGCCGGCGAAAAGGCGCGCATGCGCAACTCGAAGTAATGCTGCAGCAGCAGGCCCAGCAGGGCTGCGGCCAGCATGCCCTTCAGCGCGGTCAGGTGAGTGAAGCTGCTCCACAGCCATTCGAGCGAAGACAGTAGGTGGATAATGAGGCCAGTGACCGCCGCCGGCACCAGCGCGCAGGCGGCACGTTGTCCCCATGCGGGAATCGTGCGAACGATGCGGCGCAGGCCACACAAGGCCAGAAGCGAAAGCAGGCAGGCCAGCTCCAGCAGCACGGAGGACTCGACGAATTCGAACACGCCTTGGCGCAAGCTGCTGGTACGCAAAAGAATCCCGGCCAGCACGGCGCCGTTGGCGGCCAGCAGGGAACGGAATATCACACCGATATTGCAGCAATCGGGGATGACGATCTCGACGGGCGCGCGTTCTGGAATGGCAATGGCAGACATGGGTACGCAGTTCCGGGCCGGGCACCATCCTGGCTGGCGGCACAGTGCCGCCTAACCGGAACATTCCCGCCTCCCTACGGGAGCAGGCCGGCGCATGCCATATTTGTGATTCGCGCCCGACCCGCTGTTTTATAATCATGCATTCTCTGGAACATCATTATGACAGCACAACTTTCCAAAAAAGGCGAGGCCTGGTCGGCGCGCTTTTCCGAACCCGTTTCCGATTTGGTAAAACGCTACACGGCCTCTGTCTTTTTTGACAAGCGCATGGCCGATGCGGACATCCAAGGCTCGCTGGCTCACGCCGAGATGCTGGCGCACCAGGGCATCATCAGCGCGCAGGACTACGCTGACATCCAGCGCGGCATGGCGCAGATCCACTCCGAAATCGCCGCCGGCCAGTTCGAATGGCTGCTCGATCTGGAAGACGTGCACCTGAATATCGAGAAGCGTCTGACCGAACTGGTGGGCGACGCCGGCAAGCGCCTGCACACCGGCCGCTCGCGCAACGACCAGGTGGCGACCGATATCCGGCTTTATCTGCGCGCGGCCATCGACGATATTCTCGGTTTGCTGCGCGAACTGCGCATCGCGCTCCTGGATCTGGCGGAACAGCACGCCGACACCATCCTGCCCGGCTTCACGCACATGCAGGTGGCCCAGCCGATCACCTTCGGCCATCACATGCTGGCCTACGTGGAAATGTTCGGCCGCGATGCCGAGCGCATGGCCGACTGCCGCAAGCGCGTCAACCGGCTGCCGCTGGGCGCCGCCGCCCTGGCCGGCCCCACCTTCCCGATCGACCGCGAGCGCGTTGCCAAGACCCTGGGTTTCGAAGATGTCTGCCGCAATTCGCTGGATGCCGTCTCGGACCGCGACTTCGCCATCGAATTCTGCGCCGCTGCCGCGCTGGTGATGACGCACATCTCGCGCATGTCGGAAGAGCTCGTGATCTGGATGAGCCCGCGCGTGGGCTTCATCGATATCGCCGACCGCTTCTGCACCGGTTCGTCGATCATGCCGCAAAAGAAAAATCCGGACGTGCCGGAACTGGCGCGCGGCAAGACCGGCCGTG
>JAEWBA010000053.1 GCA_023391395.1 Pseudomonadota bacterium | reverse complement strand
ACGGTGCTGTCGCGCTGCCTGCAATTCAATCTCAAGCAGATGCCGCCAGGACATATCGTCGGGCACCTGGAAAACATTCTCGGGCAGGAAGGCATCGACTTCGAATCGCCGGCCTTGCGCCTGCTGGCACAGGGCGCGCACGGCTCCATGCGCGACGCACTGTCGCTGACCGACCAGGCGATCGCCTATGCTGCCGGCAAGGTGACGCTGGAGTCGGTGCAGGGCATGTTGGGTGCGCTCGATCAGTCGTATCTCGTCCGTGTCCTAGATGCGCTGGCGGCCAAGGATGGCGCAGGCTTGCTCGCGGTTGCCGATGAAATGGCGGCGCGCAGCCTGTCCTATAGCGCCGCCCTGCAGGACTTGGGCACGCTGCTGCACCGTATCGCGCTGGCGCAAGCCGTGCCGGCAGCGCTGTCGGACGATATCCCGGAGCGCGAAGACATCCTGCGCCTGGCCGCCTTGTTCGATGCCGAGGAAGTGCAGCTCTTCTATCAGATCGCGGTGCACGGGCGCAACGAACTGCACCTCGCTCCGGACGAATACGCCGGTTTTTCCATGACGCTGCTGCGCTTGCTGGCCTTCCGGCCCGGCATGGGTGCGGCCGATGGTGCCGCGGTCGCCGCGGGAGCGACAAACACATCGGCGCCCGCCGTAGCTCGGCTGAGCGTTGCGCCGCCGGCTGCCAGTACGCGTGCCCCGGCACCGCGTCCGGTCGGTCTGAGTCCGGCGCGCGCGGCCCTGGAAGCGGCGCGCAATGGCGGCCGCGCGCCCTCGCCGGCGGTAGCGGCCGCTTCCGTGGTGCCTGGGCGCTGGGAAGACGAGGAGCCTCGCACTGAATCCGCTGCTGCCATTCCTTCCGGAATGGAGGCTCAAAAAAAAACTGAAGCGCCCGCCGCCGACATAGTGCCGATTCCTGTGCCGGCCGAACCGGCGAAGGCGGAAACACCGGCTGCCGAACGTATCGAAATGCGCGCGGTTCCCGCCTTGAGCTGGGACGGCAACTGGCCGGCGCTGGCGGCGCTCCTGCCGGTGCGTGGCGTGGCCAGGGAACTGGCGCTGCAAAGCGAGCTAGTGCGGTGCGACACGCAGGGCGAAGGCGTGCAATTTCATTTGCGCATTCCCCTCGATACCCTACGTTCGGCAGGCAGCGTGGACAAACTGGCCGCAGCCCTGTCCGAGCATTTCGGCAAGCCGGTGCGCGTGGAAACGCAAGTCGGCGCGGTCGAGCAGACTGCGAACGCGCAGGCGCAAGCCGAGCGCGCGGAGCGTCAGCGGCAGGCCGAGCAAGCCGTGCAAAACGACCCCTTCGTGCAAACCTTGATGCGCGAATTCGGCGCAACCATCGTGCCGGGGTCGATCAAACCAATTTCTTGAATTGTGGGACAGAGTTGAGCGAAGCGGTACTCTGTCCCGACAAATTTTAGGCATCGTGGGACAGAGCTAAACGAAGCGGTACTCTATCCCCAACGAATCAGGAACAGAATTGAGCGACACCCTGTCCCCCACATTTCAAAAGGAGTGCAGATCATGATGAAGGGCCAACTCGCCGGGCTGATGAAGCAAGCCCAGGCCATGCAGGACAACATGAAGAAGATGCAGGAGCAGCTTGCGACGATAGAAGTCGAAGGCCAGTCCGGCGCCGGGCTGGTGAAAGTCGTGATGACCTGCAAGAACGACGTCAAGCGCGTGGCGATCGATCCTTCGCTCTTGGGCGACGACAAGGACATGCTGGAAGACCTCGTGGCTGCGGCTTTCAACGATGCCGTGCGCAAGGCTGAAGCCACGACGCAGGAAAAGATGGCCGGCATGACCGCAGGCCTGCCGCTGCCGCCGGGATTCAAGCTGCCGTTTTAATAGATCTCGAGCCTGCCCAGGGACTCGTTGGCGACAGAATAGAGCACTGTGGCAGCTCTGCTGCCAATGTCCCCGGCGCGTGTCATCCCGAGTGTAGCGAGGAATCTCAAGCATCGAGATGGAGTCTGCAAGGAAAGAATCCCTTGCGGGCTCGCAACGGAGCGAGATTCCTCCCTTACAGGCCGCGTATCCGCATGCGAGTGGATACCGTTTCGCAGGCGAAGGGCATGCCATTCGAAACTCCTAGCTCGGAAGGACACAAAACAGACATTGCGTTTGATTTGTCGACGCGAATAGCGAACCGGACTTCCCCTATCAGCAAAAGCATTCGTGAAATCTCCTTCCAGCCTCGAATTCCTTGCCGAATCCCTGCGCCGCCTGCCCGGCGTCGGGCCGAAATCGGCACAGCGCATGGCTTACCACCTGTTGCAGCATGATCGTGAAGGCGCCGCGATGCTAGGCCGCGCCCTGGCGCAGGCGGTGGAAAAAATTCACCACTGCGCACGCTGCAATACCTTCACCGAGGACGAAGTGTGCGCGACCTGCCGCGACGAGGAGCGCGATGCCAGCCTGTTGTGTGTAGTGGAGAGCCCCGCCGATCAGTTGATGATCGAGCAGACCCTGACCTTCAAGGGCCTGTACTTCATCCTCATGGGCCATCTTTCGCCGCTGGACGGCATCGGCCCCAAGGACATCCATCTCGAAAAGCTGGTGGCACGCGCCACCGACGGCGTGGTGGAGGAAGTGGTGCTGGCCACCAACTTCACCAACGAAGGCGAGGCCACGGCCCACTACATCAGCGAAACGCTGAAGGCGCGCGGCTTGAAGGTGAGCCGCCTGGCGCGCGGCGTGCCGGTCGGCGGCGAACTCGAATACGTCGATGCCGGCACGATTGCGCGCGCCATGCTGGACCGGCGTTCGACCTGACTTAGCGCGCGGCATCATGCGCCGTTTTGTATTCTTCAAGACAGGCCTCTGACGATGTTCGCCTGCACCGCGACGGATCAGGACTGGCTGCGCGGGCGATGGTTGGCGCTGACCAGCGCGCTCGCGTCTGGGCGCGCAGCTGCCGATGCCGCGTGGGATTCGCTGGTGCAGCGCTACCAAGAGCCGCATCGCGCCTATCACAATCTTTCCCACATCATGGCATTGTTGCGTGTCGCAAAGGTGCAGCATTGTCATATCGAACGTCCGGAAGTCGTCGAACTGGCGATCTGGTTTCATGACGTGATCTACGATACGCACCAAACCGACAATGAGCTGCGCAGTGCTGCCTGGGCACGCGAAGCGATGCGGAGCATGGGTATCGTCCCCGAGCTGATCACTGCGGTCGAGCAATGCATATTGGCCACGCAACAGCACGAAGTGCCGCCGCAGCATGCGCCCGATCTGCCAATTTTCCTCGACCTCGACCTTGCCATTCTGGGAGCGCCGCCAGAGCTCTATCTTCGCTACAGCCAGGCCATCCGGGCCGAGTACAGCTGGGTCAACGAGGACGACTATCGCAAGGGAAGGGCTGATGTGTTGCGGCGCTTCCTCGCACGCCCGGCGCTGTATTTCACGCCGCCAATGGTGGAGCGTTACGAGGCGGCGGCCCGGCATAATATCGAACAGGAATTGAGCACACTGGACAGGTAGCCGACATGGAAGAAAACAAAAAGGACGACGCGCGCGGCCCGCTCGCCGGCGTCAAGGTACTCGAACTCGGCACGCTGATTGCCGGCCCGTTCTGCTCGCGCATATTGGCCGAGTTCGGCGCCGAGGTCATCAAGATCGAGTCGCCCGACGGCGGCGACCCGATCCGTCAGTGGCGCGTGTTGAAAGACGGCACCTCGCTCTGGTGGTCGGTACAGTCACGCAACAAGAAAAGCGTGACGCTCAATCTGAAAGATCCACGCGGCCAGGAAATCGCGAAGCGGCTGGCGCTGGATGCCGACATCATCATCGAGAACTATCGCCCCGGCGTGCTGGAAAAATGGGGCCTCGGTTACGAAGCCCTGAAGGAAATCAATCCCGCCACCATCATGGTGCGCCTGTCGGGCTATGGCCAGACCGGACCGATGAAGGATCTGCCGGGCTTTGGCGCCATCGGCGAATCAATGGGCGGTATGCGCTACGTATCCGGCCATCCGGACCGGCCGCCGGTTCGCATCGGCATTTCCATCGGCGACTCGGTGGCGGCGCTGCACGGCGTGATCGGCGCCATGATGGCGCTACGCCACCGCGACGTCACGGGCGGGCGCTGGAACGGCAAGCGTGGCGAGGAATGCGTTGCGGGGCAGGGGCAGATGGTGGACGTCGCTCTCTACGAAGCCGTGTTCAACATGATGGAATCGCTGGTGCCGGAATATGACTACGCCGGCGTGGTGCGCGAGCGCACCGGCGGCGCGCTGCCCGGCATCGTGCCATCCAACACCTACACCACTCGCGACGGCGAAAACATCGTCATCGCCGGCAACGGTGACGCCATCTTCAAGCGCCTGATGCTGGCGATCGGCCGCGAGGACATGGCCAACGATCCGCAACTGGCGCGCAACGACGGCCGCGTGCCGCGCACCGAGGAAATCGACGGCGCGATCCAGGCCTGGTGCGACACGCAGGATATAGACAGTGCGCTCGCGGTCCTGAAGCAGGCCGATGTCCCGGTCGGCAAGATCTACTCCGTGCGCGACATGATGAGCGACCCGCAATTCCTTGCACGCCGCATGTTCGAGCAGCATGCCTTCAAGGATGGCACGCCGATCAAGCTTCCGGCGATCACGCCCAAGCTGTCCGCCACGCCTGGCGAAACGAAATGGCTGGGGCCGGAACTGGGCGAGAATACCAACGAAGTGCTGCGCGGCCTGGGATATGATGAGGAGAACATCGGCCGGCTGCGGCGGGATGGCGTGATTTGAGCGCCGCCCGCAGAGACTCGAAGACGACAGGAGAAGCAATGGACAAGGAATTCTGGAAGCGGCTGGCAATCGCGCTGCTGATGTTCCTGCTCGGCTATTTCACGCTCGGCCAGTGGCTGTAAGCGCCTGATTGCCCAGGCGTTGTGCAAGCCCTTGAGGCTGTTGACCAATGACGCGATGCTGACGCGCTATTCGGAACCCCAGGAGCTGGTATAGCCAAGCGACATCAAAGGCGGATGTTCCCTCGCCGCTTCATGGCAAAGCCCTCCAGGAGCGTTCGTGCTGCCTACCGCAAGGCCTCAACCATTCTCTCCAGCTTCACCGCATCCGTGCAAAACAGACGTATGCCTTCCGCCAGCTTCTCGGTGGCCATGGCATCGTCGTTCAGCATCAGCCGGACAGCCTTTTCATCCAGTGTCAGCTTTTCCAGATCGCTTTCGTGCGCCGCTTCCGGGCTGAGCTTGCGTTCCAGCGGCGCATCGCTGTCGGCCAGCTTTTGCAGCAGCTCGGGGCTGATGGTAAGCAGGTCGCAGCCGGCCAGTTCGGTGATCTGCGAAGTGTTGCGGAAGCTCGCACCCATGACTTCGGTCTTGTAGCCGAACTTGCGGTAGTAGTTGTAGATGCGCTTGACCGATTGCACGCCGGGGTCATTTGCGCCGCTGTAGTCCTGGCCGGTGGATTTTTTGTGCCAGTCGTAGATGCGGCCAACGAAAGGCGAGATCAGTTGCACGCCGGCGTCGGCGCAGGCGACCGCTTGCGGCAGCGAGAATAGCAGGGTCATGTTGCAGCGGATGCCTTCCTTTTCCAGCACTTCGGCGGCGCGTATGCCTTCCCAGGTGGAGGCAATCTTGATCAGCACGCGCTGGCGCGGAATGTCGGCCTGCTCGTACAGGGCGATCAGGTGCCGGCCCTTGGCGATCGTGCCTTCAGTGTCGAAGGACAGGCGGGCATCGGTTTCGGTCGAGACGCGGCCCGGAATGATTTTCAGGATTTCGCGGCCGAAAGTGATCAGGAGCCGGTCGATGATGTCGCTGGTCGACTCGCCGCGGTGCTCGCACACCACCTGCTCCAGCAGCGGGCGGTATTCCTCCTTTTGCACCGCCTTGAGGATCAGCGAGGGATTGGTGGTGGCATCGTGCGGGGCGAAAGCCTGCATGGCCTGGAAGTCGCCGGTATCGGCAACCACGGTGGTGTATAGCTTGAGTTGTTCGAGCTGGTTCATGGGAAATAAGGCAAGAGCCTGAAGACAAGTGTTCGGGATGGGGACATTGTACGCAATCCGGTCGCCGCTTCGCCGGCGGCGTGCCGCTCAGCGCTTGGCGTCATGAGAGACAAAGGATTGTGCCTCCAAGAGGCGCACGGCATTTTGCGCATTCTGCAATCTCTGGCGAAACTTCTGGCCGTGCCGTAGCGCCACGGCGGCCGCAATAATGTCGACGATCCTCAGATATGTCAGCCGCGCCGAATCCGGCACCACTTTTTTCTTCGATCTGGAAAGCGAGTCGTGAAGATTGCGGCTGGCATCGATCAGCATGCGGCTACAACTCGGGCAGCGTTTCTTCGCGCCACTGCAGACCGTCGCGGCCGATCAGGGCGCTGGCCGCCGCCGGGCCCCAGGTGCCGGCGGCATAGGGAATCGGCTCGTCTTCCTCGTGTTCCCAATGGTCGAGTACCGGTTGCAGCCATTCCCAGGCGGCTTCCAGTTCGTCGCTGCGCATGAACAAGGTCAATTGCCCGCGCAGCACGTCCAGCAGCAGGCGCTCGTAGGCGTCCATGCGCGGCGTCTTGAAGGTTTCACGGAAATCCAGTTCCAGATCCACCGGCCGCAGGCGCATACCGTCGCCCGGCGTCTTCGCCATCAGGTAAAGGTGCAGACCTTCTTCCGGCTGCAGGCGGATCACCAGGCAGTTCGGCTGAAAGCTGCTATTGGGCTGAGCGAAGATGGAATGCGGGATCGGCTTGAAG
>JAEWBA010000013.1 GCA_023391395.1 Pseudomonadota bacterium | reverse complement strand
CCTTCGCTGCCTTCGTCGCCGGCATACCAGGGCTCGTCGTCGAAACCCGGCGCCTCCTTCTCCATGCCTTCCCTGACATCGCCGCCGCCGAAGGTGAAATCCTGGTAGTCGGCAAAGCGCAGCAGCTTGTCCTGCAGCACGGTGCGCAGCTTGACCGGCGCATCGGAAGCCGCACCTCCCGACAGGTAGTTGAGCTGCACGTCGAGATCGAGACGCTCCACGCCGATTTGCTGTGTCTTCGGTCCCTGCAGCAAGGCTTTCATGGTCGGCACACGGAAGGCTTCGACGCGGAAGCTGCCCGCCTCGTGTTGGCCGATACGCACCGTGTACACCCCCTGGCGCGCATCCGCCGGAATGCGCCAGGTGCTCTCGGCCGTCTGCGCAGCCGACCAGGCAATCGGCATTTCATATTTCTGGTCGCTGCCCTGATGTTCGATCAGCAATCTGGAGGGCGGCGTCGGCGGCTTCGCGAATTCGATGCCGGCCCACGTATGGCGGCGCAGGAAGTGCTTCATGTGCACCGTTTCGCCGGCGCGCAACAGGGTGCGGTCGAAGACCGTGGCGGTGATGAGATTGCCATCGTTGAAGGCCGCCGTGGGCAAGCCGAAACGCCAGGGCTGTATGCCTTCGTCCCAATCCGAGAGGGTGAAAGTCATGTCGCCGCCATGGCGCGCGCTGACGAAATAGCTGCCGCCGTAGCCTTGGCACTGGAGCGGCGGCAGCGGCTGGGCGATATTGGCGATGCCATTCCTGCCGCTCTTGCCCTGCCACAGCAGCTTGCCCTTGCAGTCGCGCACCGCGACCTGCACGCCGGCGACGGGCTGCCCGTTGTCCAGCCGCGTGACCCATACCAGGGACGCTTCCGCACCATGCTTAAAGTGCGCCGCCAGATTGGTGACCAGGGCAGCGGACTGGATGTAGGCCGGCCCGCCTTTTTCGGTGATGGCCGCGCCCAGCCGAGGGCTGCGCAACTCGGCCACGTAAAAACCCGCTTCCTTCAGCGGGATGCCGACCACCTCGAAGGCGCGCCGGCCATTTGGCTTGGGAATGGAGAGCGCTTGCGTGGAATCGGTTTTTCCGAAGACGGATTGCCGGATCTGATCCTGTTCCGACACCCATTGCTCGCTGTTGGCAATATTCAGGCGCTTGAGCCACTCGAGGATCTTGTGGTCCTCGTCCTCGGCAATGCGCAACAGCGAGCCTCTCATGGCGCTGACGTCGCCCTGCGCCATGCGCGCCGCCACCTGCGCTTCGAGATTGCGCAGCGTCACTGGCAGCATGCGATCGCCTTTCAGTTCGATGATGCCGAAGCGCGCCGGGAATTTCGCCAGCGGCGGCTGCTCGGCGGTCTGCACGGTGAGCGGAAAACGGGCCTGGTTGATGAGCGCACGGCCGGCGTCATCCTTCAAGGCAGTGGGCAAATTAAGCGTGAAGCTGCTCTTCTGCGGGAAGGGCCCCTTGAAGCTCACCATGCTCACATGGTCGGCGCCCGCCTCGTGCGCTTCGATGGCAGCGCGGTAGACCTTGCCATTTGCGCCCCTCAAGTTGATGGCGCGCGCGTCTGCCGCGCGTATAGGCGCCGTGAAGCCCAGACTCATGGGCAGGAAGGGAATGCATTGGGAACGCGGATTCACGCGCGTGCAACTGAACTTGGCGCTGAAGTCCGGCCGCGTCTGATAGGCCAGTTCCTGGTCCTCGGCATTGGCCACGCCGCTTTCGGTGGCGATGCCGGCGCCCCACACCAGGCTCATCTTGGCGCCGGCCGGCAGGGTTTGCCGGCATTGCAGGGCGACGATGGGCAGCTTGTCGATGCGCTGGTTTTTCAAGCCGAGGGTGGCTTCCCACACTTGGCCGCGCGCCTTGAAATAGAGCTTGAGATAGCGATCGATGAAATGCTTGCGCTGCGCCAGGATATCGTCGCGTTCCTTCCCTTCGAGCAGGCGCACGCCGATCTTTTCATTGATGCCCTCGGCGCGACACCAGGCGTTGGCGAGTAGGGATTCCGGTTTGGCCGGCGCATCCAGGCCGAGCAGGAAAACCTGCTTCTCGTCGACGTTCAGGCTGCCTTCGCGCGGCACCGCTTCGACCACGGCCGGTCCGCCGGTGGAAAAAGAAAAGGCCTGCTCGCCGCCCAGTGCCTGCCCAGCCAGATCCTTCAGATCGGGTTTGAGCTCGAAACGGCAAATCACTCCGGCCGGCAAATCGCGTTCGAAGTCGTAACTCCAGTTGCCGCCATCGATCCAGCGGCCCGTGCCAGGCTGCGGGCAATCGATGGTGAACGGATCGGCTAGCCGCAAATCGCCAAAGGGCACCATAGGTGCGGAAAAGCGCGCCGTGACCTGGCGCACGCCCTTGACCGTGCCTTGCGGAGTGAAGGATTCGACGGTGGTGGCGGCGAGGGCGGAGGAAAAGCTGCAAAGCCCGAGCGCGAAGCTCAGAGCATATCGCGCAAGGCGCATGCTGACTCCCTGGGTGCTGTTGTTCTTGGTGGGCGTCAGTCTGACAAGCTAAGCGGCGGCTGGCAAGATTTCCGCTCGCTGGCAGCAGCGTGTTCCGGGCCGGCGGCGGATACTGGCGCCCATGAGAGGCTCCTCGTCGCTGCGCGACTCGGAGTGACAGGGGAGTAGGGCGGAGTCGCTGTCAACGCAACCGCCTTATTGTATCGAAGCGGAACTTTGCATCGCGAAACGGGCCGAAGAATAGGGCACTCCAGCGTCCGATCCATTCGAATGCTGAGGCCGCCGGCGGCAGTTGCGGCTTTCCCAGCCGGCGTGCCGACGACTGCCGTTTGCAGAAAGGAGCGGACATGAAGCGCAAGACAATCGTGCTTGCCGCCATCGCGGTGGGCACAGCCGTTTCCGCGTTCGGCCAATACAATGACCACCGCGACGATCGCGATCGAGCCGGGCAATTCCAGCGCGGCGAACTGCGTGGGGAACGGGGGAGGGATCTCCGCCCCGACCGCCGCGAGGGCGATCGCAGGCATGACGAGCGCGGCGCAGGCCCACGGCATGATTTTTACAGAGGCGATCGCTTGCCCCTGGAATATCGTCACCGGCAATACGTAGTGGACAACTGGCGCCTCCATCATCTGCGTGCGCCGCCGCGTGGATACTACTGGGTGCAGACAGGTGCGGACTACGTGCTCGTCGCGCAAAATACCGGCGTCATCATCGAGGTCGTGATCAACCCTTGAGCGCTGCCCATGTCGGTGGCAGCTTCGAGTTGCGCTTGAAGCAGTTCGCGTTTGTCGCACTCTGTCACTTTGTATCCTTCTTCCCGAAGCGTAAGAAACGGTAATACATCCGCCATGCCGGCATGCCCTTCGTATACTGGGATCGGAAGGAAGCGAAATCATGAAACGTCTTTGGAAGTCTTTCGCCGCCCTCGCGATGCTGACCGGTCTGCTCGGCGGATGCGCGGTGTATCAACCGGCTCCGGTCTATTCGCAGGCGCCTGCCTACTCGACTTATTCCGCGCCAGCGCCGGTCTATGCCGCGCCGGCTCCGGTGTATGTGCAACCGGCGCCTGTCTATGTCGGCCCGCCCGTCACTTTCGGATTCAACTTCGGTTACTGGAGCGGACGCGGCTGGCGCCACAGATAAGCGCTGCGACTGCCGGAACGGCCCAGATCATGAAGGAGAGCAATGCGAACCGGGGCGATTTCTGGTCGGAGGAGGCGGCCGGCACCGTGACGTTCCCCGGCAAATCTAATCGGCCATCTTCCGGCCCGACGCCCGCGTCGGTGGCCTGATCATCACCGACTGCGCGATCTGGATCGTGGTTGCGCCGATCAATACCACGCTGGTCAGCTGAGTCCTTCTCTGGACTCAGTCCGTAGGGCGGGTTCCCTCCACCACTTCATCGACATCCGGCCCGTAGCGGGCGAGAGCCGTCCAACGGACTGAGTGCGCATGGACGGTCGTAACGAGACGTGCAAATTGGCGATGGTGACGTGGAAGAGGGAGAAGGCACCGAGCAACCGCCAAAAAAAGAGCCGGGCGATTTCGCCCGGCTCTTTCTTGGTTACCGATGCTATCTTACAACTGCCTGCATGCAGTCCAAGTAGTGGTGGTCGTAACTTCGTTATACGCTGTGAATCCAGGCGCAGCCGCAGTAGGTGCCAGCGGATTCGCGGCACCTGTAGCGGCCCGCAGGTTGCCTGTATTGTTAGCGGCACCGGCGCCATCAATTGCCGTGTCCAGCCCTTCCACTTGCTTGGTCGTCAAGCCCGCTACACATACGGCGGGACCGGACATGCCATAAGCATTTATGGTCAGGCCGATTAGACCACCGGTGCCAGCAGTAGGCAAGCCCGCTGCAGTAGCCGGAGCAGCTGGGTTACCCGTGGCAAACCCCGCCGCACGCACCGCGCGCCAGAAAGAGGCTTGCTCGCCGCCATTCGTGAAGGTCTGCGCCTGGGTGATTGCCAACACGCCGTTGGCATTGCCGCCCGCCGTGCCGGCCCAGCCGCGGGCGGTCATGACGGCGGCAGTCTCGTCGCCCGGAATAGCGCGATAGCGATCCTGATAGGAGTTGTAGGCAGCCGCCACACCATTCATATCGTTGACGACAGCTTTGATCCGGCTATTCTCGATCATTTCCTGTCCCTTCAGCACGCCACCCAGCAGCAGGCCGATGATGACCAGCACGATGGCGATTTCGACCAGCGTGAAGCCGGCCTGTTGGTATTTCTTGCTTTGCATTTTGTCTCTCCCAAACTTGTTGTAGCGCAACGGCGCAACCGTAAGTTACCACGCCGCAATATTTGCGTAATCTGTCTAGAAAATTTACATGTGACTGGGAAGCGACGCTAGCTGGCGCGGAAAGACGATGCGAAAGCGCAGCAGGCCGGCTTCGACACTCGCGCTCAGTGAGCCGCCGCACTGCTCCAGCGCTTGCCGCGCGTGGTAAAGGCCGATGCCCAGGCCGGAAGGATTGTCGGTCCAGAAAGGCTCGAACAGACGCTCGGCGTCCGTCACAGGTGCAGCGTTCGCCGCTTCGATGCCAAGCGCAACCTCGGCCGGACCGTCCTCGATGGCGATGCGCATGCGCGGCGGCAGGTGGGTGCGGGCACCTGCCTCGCTGTAGTTTTTCAGGATATTGTCGAGGGCGCTCATGAGCGCGTGCTCGGGCGCCAGCAGTTCGGCTTCGCCCTCGATCTCGTGTTCGAGACGGTGCAAAGCGCACAGTTGCTCCAGTTCGACGCGCAGGGCGATGCGGCGCGCGAGCGCGCCGGCGTCCTGCCTCGTCGTCAGCGTGCGCACGATATGGTCGGCGCGCTGGCGAACCAGCGGCGCGGCGGTGCGTAGGTAGTCGAGCACCTGGCGTTCCTTCCCGGGCGGCATGGCAGCGAGCTGGTCGGCCATCAACTGGATGAATTGGGCGACGTTCTTCATGTCGTGCTGCAGGAACAGGGAGAGCTTCGCCATCTGTGAAAAAGTGGCTTCGGTGGCATTCGCCTTGATGAGCATGTCGGTGCGCAGCAGCAGCACGAAGGTTTCGACCAGGGTGTCAGCGAAATAGCGACGCTCGCCGCGCGCGCGGGGCGGATATAAGGTCAGCGCCAGCCGCATCTCGCCGACCGCAATCTCGCGCGTCAGCGCCTCGCCATCCAGGCTGCCGGCCTGGCCGGACAGCGGTACGCCGAACCAGTCCAGCCTCCAGGCATAGCCGCGTAAGCCGGCTTCCTCCAGCAAGGACCAAGCCGCGCGCAGGAAGTCCGGCGTATCGAAGTTCAGTTGTTCATTGAGCTTGATGAGAGCCAGGTTGCGCCGGCTTGCTGCGCGCGCCTGCCTCCACAGTAAGGCCAGCACCGTGCCCATGGTGGCGCCCACCAGGATCAGGTAGGGATATAAGTTCTCAAGCCCGTCAATCATCGCGCTGGATGCCGAACTTCTTCATGAAGTAGTAGATGTTCTCGCGCTTGACGCCGAGGCGCTTGGCGCTCTGATAGACGTTGAAGCCGGTCTCCTTCAGGATTTGCCGCACCAGCCGTTCCTCGGCATCGTCGCGCACGCTTTTCAGACCCTCGCCGACCTGCGCATTGACGGCGATGCGGGTAAGGCCTTGGCGACTCAACGCGCTTTCCTGCTCCAGGAACAGGAAGGCGCGCCGCACCGCCATCAGGATGGTCTCGGCGGCAGCCGGCTTGGCAAGAAAATCGAAGGCACCCTCGCGCACCGCCGCCAGCGCGGCCGCTTCCTGGTCCTGGCCGGTAAGGACGATCACCTTGGCGGTCATCAGCTCATCCTGTATCGCCTTCAGCGTGGCAATACCTTCGGTAATGTCGTGCGGCGCTGGCGGCAGGCCGAGATCGAGAATGACGACGCGGATGGCCTCGTGCTCCGCTATGCGCCGCAGAGCTGCCTCGCGGCCATCGGCTTCGGCGACGCGATAGTCGTGCAGCTCCAGCATGGAGCGCAGCATGGCACGCAGGGCGGGGTCGTCCTCGACGAGGAGGATGGTGGGCGGATCGGCTTCCGCTGCGGGCGATGTCGGCGACATCATTTCCGTCCCGCCGCCGTCGCCAGAGCGTCGAGAGTCATGTAATGCACGGTGTCGTCGAAGTGAGTGGCGGCGGTGGGGGGCACCGATGGATCGGTGCGGGTAAGATCGTTAAAGGGGCCGGCGGCTGAATAATTGGCTTGTTCCACGTTACTAACCGGCAGCGACATCCTTCCTCCTTGCGGCAGCCACGCTCCCAAACCACTGGCACCATGGCTGACGAGGACGAAGGCGACATCCGTGGCATCCGGAAGACCCGTGCGTCGTACCGTCAACAGAGTCGCCGTGCACGGGGCGACGCAGCCAACGCCATTGGCACGTGTCAAGCTGTTCACACCGTCAAAAACCCGGTAGGTAATCTTCCTTCCCCACGGGTCGAGGCTCATCACGCGCGGAATGCCGAGCTCCGCCCAAGGCACAACGCCGGCAGTCTGATTGGGCGTACATGCATTGACAGCCCCAGACGGGGCCGCCGTTCCGGGGTCGTTCACCAGCGCGCCATTGGCCGGGCAGGGTAAGCGACCATTCAGCATGGCGAACTGAACCAGCGCGTCCTTGATGCGCTGCATGCGGCCGTTCAGATCGGCCGCCTGACCCGATTTCGCCGTCGCCGCATCGAGTAGGCGGATCGAGAGCGTGACAGCCACCGCGATCAGCACGGCCGACACCATCGCCAACAGGACGAATCCTTTTTGCGGATGCCTTGGCATGCTCATGGTTTGCGCGGGGCCAGTTGCGCTTGCAGCAGAAGAGACATGATGGTCGGATGCGACACCAGATCATCGAAGTGTGTGTTACTGGCGGTGTCTTCCATCAAGCGCGAGTCGTGGAAATAGCTGCTCGCGGGCGTGGGCGCCGTGAGTGGTATAGCAGGTGCGGGCGGCGGCCAGATGGCGCGATTGTTCCAGTTCTGTCTTTCGTTATTACCTGCGGGTGTGCTACTCGTCACCAGATTTCCGGCGCTATTGTAGCCGCCACCACCTATCCGGCCATGGCTGATGAGAACATATGCGGCACCGGTTCCGTTACCTGGATGGTTGATTGGAGTACCTGCTTCATCGAGAACGGCCAAGCCTCGATTTTGTACGAAACCCTTTGGCGACGTGGGGCAAAATGTCGTAATGGCATTTGCTGCTGGATCGGCAGCCGCTGGATCACACGCTGTCGCATCGAGCGCATTGTCCCGCGTGAATCCATTCGGATTAGTTTGCACGCGATAAGTGAAGCGCGTGCCCCAGGCGTCAGTACCGGCGGCTTCGCCTAACCCAAGCGTGGCCCAAGGCACGACGCCATTGATCTCGTTCGCGGGATTGCAAGCCCCGGTCGCCGGTATGCGCTGTTCAACGCCGGCACCCGCTACGGCACTAGCAGTCGTTCCGTCTGCCGGACATGGCAAGCGCTTGTTGGTCATAACAAAATTCAGCAGCGCCTGATCCAGTGCCGCCAGCTTGTTGGCGGTTTCGCGGCGGCTCTGCTGGTCGAGCATTGTGCCGGCGATGGGCAGGATCGCACCCGCCAGCAGGCCGACGATCAAGAGGACAATCGCCATTTCGGTAAGGGTAAAGCCCTTGCCCCGCAGGAGTAATCGCTTGGTTTTGCGCATGACTACCTCCATTCAGCGCCCCGCGCTGGCGCCCTGATAGGCGTCGCGCACGGTACCGCTGCCATGGTCAAAGGTTTGTCCGGCCTGCAGCTCGACGCGCGCGCCTGAAGGCAAGCGTAGGGCTGCTGAGGCCGGGCGCGCCGCCTTACCGGGCACGGCCGCGCCTTGATTCTCATGCTGCGGTTCCTGGTTGATCCAGGCAGTCGATTTGCCGCTGCTGCGCCGAACCACGCCATCCAACGTGATGCGAGATGCGGCG
>JAEWBA010000012.1 GCA_023391395.1 Pseudomonadota bacterium | reverse complement strand
CCAGGACTACAACACGCCCATCGACCCAAGCTACCCCAAGCTGGCCGGCCAGCACGAGGATTATCTCGAGCACTCCCTGTTGGCTTACCAGCGTGGCGGCAAGGCGGTGAACGGCCGGGGCAACGCCATCATGGGCGCCCAGGTCAAGCCGCTGTCGCGCCAGGATATTCGCAACATCGCCGCTTACCTGAGCAGCCTGCCGTCGCAACTGGTGGTGCGCAAGTAGGCATTTCCTCGCATTCGACAAAAAAGCCACGGCAAGCCGTGGCTTTTTTGTTGGTGCCTGCCTTCAGCGCCGCCTGACGCATTCCACGTAGGCCTCGCCGTCCGGAGGCAGTCCGCTGCGCTGCGAATTCCAGATCATCTCGCCCAGGCATTCCATCATCTGGTGATGCGCCTCGTGCTCCGATCCGAGCCGCTGCGCCAGATTGATGAAGGCGGCGCGTATTCCCGGCGGCTGGTCGATCGAGATCTGCTCGGCCATCGACAAGTGCATGGAGAGGTGCAGGAAAGGATTGGTGCGGCCGTTCTCGACCGCGTAATCGGCGGCCAGTGCGGCGTCGAGATCGCTGAAATCATCGGCGTATTCCGGATGTTGCACGATCCAGTCGCGGGCGATCGCTTCCAGCGGGGTCAGGATTTCATTGTCGCGCTGCTTGCGGAAGGTCTCGCAGAAGAAGCGCCGTACATCGTGTTGGGAAGGATTGAACATGGAAAATCCAGTCGGTCTCAGACACCTTTTTCCGGCAGGGGCGTCTTGGGCTCATACTCGCATAGATCGGCGATGATGCAATTCCAGCACTGCGGCTTGCGCGCAATGCAGGTATAGCGTCCATGCAGGATCAGCCAGTGATGGGCATCGTGGCGGAAATCCGCCGGCACGAATTTCAGTAGGGCCTGCTCGACCGCATCGACATTCTTGCCGGGCGCGATGCCGGTGCGGTTGCTTACCCGGAAAATATGCGTGTCGACGGCGATGGTGGCTTCGCCGAAGGCGGTATTCAAGACTACATTGGCAGTCTTGCGGCCCACTCCCGGCAAGGCTTGCAAGGCTTCGCGCGAACGCGGCACCTGGCCGTCGTGCTGCTCGAGCAGGATGCGGCAGGTTTCGATGACGTACTTCGCCTTGTTGCGGTACAGGTTGATGGTACGGATATACGACATCAAGCCCTCGACACCGAGGGCCAGCATCGCGGCCGGCGTCGGTGCAAGCGGAAACAGGTGGCGCGTGGCCTTGTTGACCGAGACATCGGTGGCTTGCGCCGACAGGATCACAGCAATCAGCAATTCGAACGGCGTGGTGTATTCCAGTTCCGTGGTCGGATGCGGATTGGCGGCGCGAAAGCGTTGAAAGATTTCCAGGCGTTTCTTGGCGTTCATGGTTTCTCTGCAGTGTCGTCCGCCAGCCGCAGCTTCACTTCCTCGATCTGGCGGCGCACGCCGCGCGATACGTCGTCCAGGCCGGCCGGACGATCCGGGCTTAATCCTGCCGCTTGCTCGCGCTGCAGCCGGGCACGCTCCATGGCGGCCTGGATGATGGCTTTCTTGCGCTCCTGGGCTGCCTTTTCTTCCGGCGACTGGGCGGCAGCCGTTTCGGCTTCCTTCAGCTTGGCCGCGGCCTTGGCGGCGAGGCGTGCCTCGTTCTCTTCCTTTTCGCGCCGCAGCCGGAACAGGCGGAAGTCATGCCGTTGGCGCGCGGCATCGGCCTGTTCCTGCGACCAGGCGGCCCAGCCGGTCTTGTCGGGGGTGACTTCCACCATGGCGATGCAATCGACCGGGCAGGGCGCCACGCACAGATCGCAGCCGGTGCACAGCTCGGCCACCACAGTATGCATCTGCTTGGCGGCGCCGACGATGGCATCCACCGGGCAGGCCTGGATGCAAAGCGTGCAGCCGATGCAAATCGACTCATCGATGGCGGCCACCGGGCGCGGGCGCTCGACGCCATTGGCGGGATTCAAGGGGATGACCGGCTTGCCCAGCAGGGTGGCAAGACGGGCGATGCCCTCGGCGCCGCCCGGCGGACATTGATTGTAGTTGGCGCGCCCTTCGGCCACCGCTTCGGCATACGGCCGGCACGCCGGGTAGCCGCACTTGGTGCATTGCGTCTGCGGCAGCAAGTCTTCGATGCGGTCGGCCAGCGTTTTCGGGGAGGAAGAAGCGGGAGATTTCAGCATAAGACGCGATTATCCCGGCAAACCGGACACGCTTCAAACAGAAAAGCCATTCCCCGTTCGGGGAATGGCTTTGGCGCGCGGTACAGAGGGGATCAGGAATTGGTCTTGATGAACTCCGTGATCTTCGGGCAAATCGACTCGCGCCAGCGGCGGCCGGAGAAGATGCCGTAGTGGCCGCATTTTTCCGCGGTCAGGTGCTGCTTCTTCGACTTAGGAATGCCCGAGCACAGCTCGTGCGCCGCCTTGGTCTGGCCGGCGCCGGAGATGTCGTCCAGTTCGCCTTCGATGGTGAACAGCGCGACATCCTTGATGTCCTGCGGACGCACCAGCTTGCCTTCGACTTCCCAGGTGCCCAGCGGCAGACGGAACTCCTGGAACACGATCTTGATGGTTTCCAGATAATAGTTCGCATCCATGTCGAGAACGGCATTGTACTCATCGTAGAACTTGCGATGATTTTCGGCCGAATCGTTGTCGCCTACGCGCAGGTGCTTGTAGAAATCCCAGTGGCTTTGTGCATGGCGGCCGGGGTTCATGGCGATGAAGCCGGCATGCTGCAGGAAGCCCGGATAGACCTTGCGGCCGAAGCCGGGATAGTTGGCCGGCACGCTGTAGATCACCTTGTTCTCGAACCAGGAATAGGGTTTCTCGGTCGCGAGGTTGTTGACCTGGGTCGGCGATTTGCGCGGGTCGATCGGGCCGCCCATCATCACCATGGATTTCGGCAGCTTCGGATCATTGGCCGTGGCCATGAGCGATATCGCCGCCAGCACCGGCACGGTCGGCTGGCACACGGAAATCACATGCACGTCGGGGCCGAGACGGCGGATGAAGTCCTGCACGTAGTAGATGTAGTCGTGCAGGTGGAAGGGGCCTTCCGAAACCGGCACCATGCGGGCGTCGGTCCAGTCGGTGATATAGACGTCATGGTCTTGCAGCAGGGTGCGCACGGTATCGCGCAGCAGCGTCGCATGGTGGCCGGACAAGGGCGCCACCACCAGGACGGTCGGCTGCTTGAGGTCGGCGAATTGCTTGTCGCTCAAGTCCTTCTTGAAATGCAGCAGGCGGCAGAAAGGCCGTTGCTCGGTGACTTCCTCGAAGACACCGACTGCCTTGTCCTGGACATTGACGGTCTTGATGCCGAATTCGGGCTTTTCGTAATCCTTGCCCAGGCGGTACATCAACTCGTAGCCGGCGGCGATGCGCTGGGCAAACGGAGTGTGCGCGAAGGGCGACACCGGATTGGTGAACAGCTTGGCCGAAGCCTCCGCCCATTGGATCAGCGGATTGAGGAAAGTGCGGTTAAGTTCGTGGAATTGATAAAGCATGTTGGCCTCTTTCGGATGGTGCCGATGCGCATGATTCTGCAGATAAACAATCCATGCTGCAATGCATCATTTGCAATTATGCGCATTTTTTTCCGGAAAAAAAGAAAAGTTTCTTCCACACGACTGCGCAATCTTGCATTAACTGGAATCCAGTTTCATCGCGGTATGCACTATAAAACTTAACTGGCTGCAACATATCACGAATTTCTTCCTGCGATCATGTAAGTGAATTCTCTAATTCTCTTTTTTCTATCCTTTCGCTCTATTCCTTCATGGCATATATGCGACCCACCTTGCTCTATGCAAGCCCCAATACTGCTCTGCACAAGCGCACAAAGGGCATTCGGGAGTCCTACCTTATGATGCTCTGCAACAGCCGTTTGCATAAAATGTGCCCACCTCAGAATCTGGCAGGAATCTATGAAAGCGCCCGTACAAGTGCTTTTCACGGATAATTTGCCCCGAATTTACGTCCATGCCAGACAAACAATAGCGATCTTGTAAAATTTGCCTCATGAAGCGGCTGCTCCTACTCGACCGGAAAACCAGGGCTTGGCTGGCGATGTTTGCCTTCCTCGTGCAAGCCTTGCTGTCCTCGGTCGCGTATGCAGGCTCCTCTCATCGTTTCCTGGGCGAAATTTGCACCGCTTCCGGACTGCGATCTCCGGTTCCCTCGGAAACCGGCGAGGATATTTCTCTTCAAAAACACTGTGTCGTTTGCGCAACGGCTTCCTTGCTGGCCTTGCCGCCCTCGACCAAGGTTTTTGCTGCCTTTCGCGTGCTTGCGGAGCAGGTCCTTCCGGCGCTCGAACTGGTCCATTTTTCTCCCCGGCTCTTTGCCTTTCCCGTGCGCGGCCCGCCCTCGCTGGCCTGAAATCCCCTGCGTCGCGGCGTCCGAGAAGCTCATGGCTTCGGTGCGCCTTCCCCTAATGCTGGCATAAGGTTTCCCTCAGGACCCGAGTGCCACATGCCGCTGCGTGCCGATACGGCGAGCGCTTGCTCCCTCGGCTCCCGGCGATTCAACAAGAAAAAGATGCGAACGACAATCAAGACCTGGCTGTGGGTGTTCCCAGCCTTTTTCACGCCCATTACCTGGGCGCAGGAGGAGATCAAGACATTGGGAACGGTGACGGTGGGCGCCCAGCGCTCGCCGCTCGATCCGAATCTGCCCTCCAGCACCGAAGGACGCACCGCGGAACAGCTGCGCGAACAGAATTTCGTCAACGTCGAAGACGCCTTGAAACACATGCCCAGCACCACCATGCGCAAGCGCTACATCGGCGATCGCAATGCCCTGATCGGCGGACGTTCCTTCAGCGAATTGCAGGCGCCGCGCGGCCTGGTCTATGCCGACGGCTACCTGCTGTCCCAGTTCCTGGGCCAGTTCAATGCGCCGCGCTGGAGCATGGTGGCGCCCGAGGAGCTGGCGCGCGTGGACGTGCTGTACGGACCGTTTTCGGCGCTTTATCCCGGCAACTCGATCGGCACGACGGTCGTGCTGACGACGCGCCGCCCGCAGCGTTTCGAAGCGTCGGCGCGCTTGCAGCTGTTCACCCAGGATTTCGAGGATGCCGGTTTCGGCGGCCGCTATTCGGGCCAGCAGCAAAGCGTCTGGCTCGGCGACCGGGCGGGCGATTGTAACTGGAGCATAGGAGCCAACCGCCTGCGCAACAAAA
>JAEWBA010000408.1 GCA_023391395.1 Pseudomonadota bacterium | reverse complement strand
CCTTCCGGTTCCAGCACCGGGGCAGGCGGCACTGCCGGCAGCACCGGATCGAGCTCCAGCGCGACAGGAGGCGCCGCGACCTCCCCCAGCACGCCCGGCGCGAGCACCGGCAGCGAATCGTCCACTGCGGCGCCCGGTGCGGCGCCAAGCTCATCGGGCAGCACGACGCCCGGCAGCAGCGGCAGTGGTTCGTCGTCCAGCTCGTCTTCGACTCCGGGTGCAAGCTCGTCCACCACGCCGGGAAGCAGCAGCAGTGACACCGGCACGAGTGGCAGCAGCGGAGCGAGCGGCACCAGCGGCTCCGGCAGCAGCGGCACGAGCGGCTCTGGCGGTACCAGCGGCAGCAGTGGCGCAAGCGGCACCACTGGAAGCGGCGGCACGAGCGGCAGCAGCGGCGGCTCCGGTTCGTCGGCCACTTCTGGCGGCAGCTCGTCGGGAGGCGCTGGCTCCAGCTCTTCCACGACGCCGGGTACGAGCGGCAGCACTTCTTCCACTTCTCCTTCCTCAGGATCGTCGAACAGCAGCACCGCTCCAAGCGGCTCGACCTCCAAGTAGGATGGCGCTGTATCCCAACGTGGCAACCGCATCGACATGGTCGCCGGTTGCCACGCTGCTCATTCTTCGAGCGCGACGGATGCCCAGGCACCCGCCGCGCATTCCGCCTGCGGCGCGCAGCGATCCGGCTCGGAATGTTGCCTTCGCCCACGACCTGGGGCGCTCTTCTTCAAGCGTTTTTTCAACCCCAGGGATTGTTCCCGATCAGTTCGCAATTTGCGGGCACGGTTTATAACTAAAAGCGTCTATCAAAATGAAGTGAAGCAGTTCTGAGTAGGACGGCGCATGGCTTGCAGGCAACATGCTATCCGGCTGTGTAAGTTCCAGGCTTACAAGCCGGTCCTGCTATGGGCGGCGCAGTATGTAGTACGAGCAGCGCTGCAAGAAACGCCTGCCCTCTCTCAGAATCATTTTGAAAGACGCTTCAAGTCCGGAGTGCATGAAGGAGCGCGCCAATGTAGGAAGCCAGCGTAGATGTCCGCCCAAGCGGCGGAACTCATCATTGCGGATCCTGAAGCGATACGGTTATGCCGAACGGGAGGCTTGCATGGACGAACGAGTGCATGCCGCCCTGCATCCCATTTGATTGAAATTCCGATATGCCACATGTCCTGATCGTCGATGACGATGTCAACACGCGCGAAGCGCTGATGGAAATCACCACCGCCGAAGGCTTCACCACGGCCGGCGCCGGCAGCATCCGGGAGGCCCAGGGGCAAATCATGCGCCAGCGGCCCGATGTGGTGCTGATCGATCTGAGGCTGCCTGATGGCAATGGCATGGATTTGTTCAACGATATCGAATCGCGTGCTACTACCGAGATCGTGTTGATCACCGGGCACGCCAGCGTGGAAACCGCGGTCGAGGCCTTGCGCCTGGGGGCGGCCGATTATCTGACCAAGCCGATCAACATCCGTCGTCTCAAGAGCCTGCTTTCGCGCATCCCGCGCACCGCCGACCTCAAGGAAGAAATCGGCGTCTTGCGCAGCGAATTGCGCCGGCTCGGCCATTTCGGCCTGATGCTGGGTGCCTCGTCGGTGATGCAAAAGCTCTACAACCATATCGGCAAGGTGGCACCGACCGAGGCGACGGTCCTGTTGCTGGGCGAGAGCGGTACCGGCAAGGAACTGGTCGCGCAAACCATTCATGAACTGAGCCTGCGCCAGCGCCATCCCTTCCTGCCGGTGAACTGCGGCGCCATTTCGCCGCAGTTGATCGAAAGCGAGATTTTTGGCCACGAGAAGGGCAGCTTTACCGGCGCCGACCGCCAGCACAAGGGTTACTTCGAACGCGCCAACGGCGGTACGCTCTTCCTCGATGAAATCACCGAGATGCCGATCGAGTTGCAGGTCAAGCTTCTGCGCGTGCTGGAGACGGGCTCCTTCATGCGCATCGGCGGCAACCAGGAACTGGAAACCGATGTGCGCGTGATCGCCGCAACCAACCGTGATCCGGAAACCGCGGTGGCCGAAGGCAAGCTGCGCTTGGACTTGTATCACCGGCTGAATGTATTTCCGCTGAAGATTCCCCCCTTGCGCGAGCGCGGCAACGATGTCGAGCTTCTGGCAGAGAATTTCCTGGACGAGCTGAACGCCGCCCACGGCACCAGCAAGGTGTTCTCGCCGGAGGGCCTGGCCTGCCTTTCCAACTACCATTGGCCGGGCAATGTGCGCGAGCTGCGCAACCATATCCAGCGCGCCTACATTCTCTCGGACCACACTATCGATGCCTCTGCGCTGGCGCCGGTCACGACCACGCAGACGCCGGTCGGCATGACGCTGGCGATTCCGGTCGGCACCTCGCTTGCCGATGTCGATCGCAAGCTGATCTACGCCACGCTGGAGCTGTGCGGCGGCGTGAAGAAGCGCGCCGCCGACATCCTCGGCATCAGCTTGAAGACGCTTTACAACCGGCTGGAAGAGTACGGTCCTTACGAGGGAATGGCGAAGAAGGACGAGGGTAGCTTTTCCGGCAGCGACTCGGTGCATTGAAGGCCGCACTGGATACTGTCTCTTACCTGTTGCCGAGCGCAGCCTTGGCCGGCTTCTTGGATTTAAAGAGCTGAAGAAAGACGCTGGCTGCGTACTCGCCTTTGAGAATGTAGACATCGTCACGGGGGTGCAGGCCGTCCGGGCAAATTGCATGGACGCTTTGGCCGTGCAGGTAGTCCGATAGATATCGGTACTGATCGATGACCGGCACCTTTTCCTGCCAGGCCACTTCTTTCATCGCATTCACATAGACGTCGAGTCCGGCGCTCCCGCTATCCCTGGTTGGATTGGGGGTCTCGAAAATCATCTGCTTGCCATGCTGCTTTGCAATCCGGGCCAATAGGCGCAAACACGCCTGATAGGTATGCCGGTCGTACTTCCATTGGTCATTGATGGCAAAGTTGACGAACACGTACCTAGCCCTGGATGCATTCATCTGAACCGGCCATGGCGGATGCTTGCCGTCGGCCCCGTTGAGGAGGTCGCAAGCTGTCGTGCCGTTGACTCCCTCATTCCGAACCTCGTATCTCCCCAGCGGCGCCAAGGCCTCGGCAAATGCAGCGGGGGCCGGCTTGTCCACCTGGCCGCCGACCTCCGTCTTGTAACCCCATATCGTCGAGTCGCCGTAGTATTCAATAATTTCTGTGGCGCCTGTCGATGCCGTCTTCGGTACTCTCTCTTGTGCAACACAGGTGAACGCATACAGCATGACGAGACCGCCCATCGCGACTGAAATGTGCCGGATCTTTGCCATGCTCGGCAGCGCTAATTGGTTTTGATATCCGCGCGGACCACGGAGCCCGGGACCGTCGTTGCCAGATTGCCGAACCATTTCCGGAACGGATTCTCGATCAGCTTATAAGTCCATCCCGACACGATATAGAGCGTCAGGAGATAGGCAAGCAGAACCAGGGTGGCCGAAATTAATCCCGATGCGCGCTTGCTGAGATTTTCAAAAATCAGTAACAAGGGCATATGCATGAGGTAAATCGAATACGAGCGCTTGCCCAACTCCTGGAACAGCCGATGTTTCAATGCATCGGCTAATGGACCGCTATCCGTGGAAACGGCAACGACCAGTACCGCAAACGCGGCCGGGAAGGCAAATGCGGCTGCGGGGACATAGTCCTCAAGTGCGATCAGCAAGTACAAGCCGACCATCGCCGTGATCTGTAAGGATGCTGCGTTGAAAGGAAGCTGGCGGCTGGAGTAATACGCGATCGCTCCAAAAAAGAAGGAGGCTATGCAGCGCGGGAGTCCGAAATCGTAGGTAAGCGAAAGGCAGCCATTCGCCTTTTCGATGCAGTGGTGGACATCGATGGATGCCCATATGCAGATCAGCAGGGCTGCGACGCTCAGGAAGGAGAAAACCACGAGGCGGGCTCTTCCATAAGCCAAGAGGCAAATGCCCGCAAATACAAGATAAGTATAGAACTCGGTGCTGATACTCCAGGTCGGGGTATTGAGAATCAAGTGGTCGAACATGCCCAGCGAGTGTGTCATGGTGAGCGTGGACAGCACTTCGCCATACGAGGGGATCGCGTACTCCAGCGTGCCTGGATTATTGAGGAAGGCGCTGTAGCCTTGTGCGACCGCCATCTTCTTGAGGAAAACAATCCCGTTCGAGAGCAGGACAAAGACGACCGTTGAAAAGAGGAGCAAGGGGAAAAGCCGGCCGAAACGACGGATGAGAAACGGCCCTAAATCTTCAATGGATCTGAGCTTTCCGGA
>JAEWBA010000396.1 GCA_023391395.1 Pseudomonadota bacterium | reverse complement strand
GCACCGTGCATACCGGCATCGGCAAAACCACGCTCGCGACCGTGCCGGCGGCAAGCGGCCTAGAGCGTGCCGCCGATGTGCTCAATGCCGGCAGCAAGGTGGCCATGCTGGTCGGCGCCGGCGCACTGCACGCCACCGACGAAATCATCGAGGTCGCCAATCTGCTTGGCGCCGGCGTGGCCAAGGCGCTGCTGGGCAAGGCGGCGGTGCCGGACGACCTGCCTTTCGTCACGGGCTCCATCGGCCTGCTCGGCACCAAGCCGAGCTGGGACATGATGAATAGCTGCGACACCTTGCTGATGATCGGATCGGGATTTCCCTATTCCGAATTCCTGCCCAAGGAAGGGCAGGCGCGCGGCGTGCAGATCGACATCGAGCCGCGCATGCTCAACCTGCGCTATCCGATGGAGGTCGGCCTGGTCGGCGACAGCCGGCAGACCCTGCGCGCGCTGATCCCTTACCTGAAGCCGAAACAGGATCAAGGCTGGCGCCGCGAACTCGAAGAGAATGTCCAGCGCTGGTGGAGCGTGCTGGAAGCACGCTCCAAGAACGAAGCCAAGCCGATCAATCCGCAGCGCGTGTTCTGGGAGCTGTCTCCGCGCCTGCCCGAGGGCTGCATTCTCACCTGCGATTCCGGCTCCGCCGCAAACTGGTATGCGCGCGATCTCAAGATCCGGCGCGGCATGATGGCTTCGCTGTCCGGTGGATTGGCCACCATGGGCCCGGCGGTTCCCTATGCCATCGCCGCCAAGTTTGCGCACCCGGACCGGCCGGTGATTGCCATGGTCGGCGACGGTGCCATGCAGATGAACGGCATCAGCGGGCTCATCACCATCTCCAAAGTCTGGCGTCAGTGGAGCGACCCGCGCCTGACAGTCATGGTGCTGAACAATGGCGATCTGAACCAGGTGACCTGGGAGCAGCGCGTCATGGAGGGCGACCCGAAGTTCGAGCCCTCGCAGGTCCTGCCGGAATTCCCCTATGCCGCCTATGCGGACCTGATCGGCTTGCAGGGCATCCGCGTGGATCGGCCCGAGGATGTGGGGCCGGCCTGGGATCGCGCCCTGTCTTCGCGCGTGCCCACGCTGCTGGAAATGGTGACCGACCCGGAAGTGCCGCCGCTGCCGCCCCACATCACCGGCAAGCAGGCCAAGGCTTACTTTTCGGCGCTGCTGCAGGGCGATCCGGATTCGATCCGCATGGTGACGGGCTCGTTCAAGGAGTGGTGGGACGGCTTGTTCCCTCCGTCCCGCAAATAGGACACGACCTCACCGTCTTCAGCGCCCGTTGCCGCCCTCGCCGGTGCCGCCGGATGGCGGCTCGACCTGGCCTCTGCCCTGCAGCCACAGCATCGCCAGCCAGCACAAGAGCGCCCAGGCGGCACCGCCGGCCCAGCCGCCCAGCACGTCGGTCGGCCAGTGCACACCCAGATAGAGCCGGCTCAGGCCCACCACCACGCTCAGTGCTGCGGCGACCGCAATGATGTACATCTTCACGCGCGGCTCGGACTGGGTGCGCGCGAGCAGTGCGCCCAGCGTCAGGTAGACCACCGCCGAGAGCATCGCGTGCCCGCTGGGGAAGCTCATCGAGTACACATCCATCCCATGCGGCACGACATCGGGCCGGGCGCGCCCGATTCCCCATTTCAGGAGACTGGAAAGCGCGACGCCGCCCGCCACCGAAAACAGCACCATCCAGGCCGCATGCCGCTTGCGCGTCAATACCAGGAAGCCGAGGATGGTCGCGGTAATCGTGGCCAGCACCGAGAAACTGCCCAGCGCGGTGAAATCGCGCACTACGTCTTCCATCCAGCGCGGGCCGATCGGATCGGCCAGGTTCGCGGGATTGCGCAAGGCCAGCAACACGAAGCGGTCGAAGTCGCGGGTGTCGCCCTCCAGCACCTCGGCCGCGAGCTCGACAAAGAGGTAGAGGAAGATCAGCGACAAGCCGCCCAGGAACAACATCGATTTTTCGGCCATGCCGACCCGCCTCAGCAGGCCGGACATCATGTGAAAGGCACCCCCGCGAGATTTGCCGGGCATTGACATCGTTCTTTCTCCTTTTCGGGCAGTGCGTTCAACCCGTCATGAGCGCCATGATAAGCGGAGAGTGCTGGTGGTGGCAGCAATTGCGCTCAGTCCGATCGACGAACCACTGCTCCCGCGCGCGGTGCTCTGGCAAGCGACATTCCATCTGCCAAGGACAACCGCCCATGCGTTCTACCGAGAGGCTTTCTCCCTGCGTGGTCATCACCGGCGCCTCAGCCGGTATCGGCCGTGCCACCGCACTCGAGTTCGCCAGACGCGGCTGGCGCGTGGCTCTGCTGGCGCGCGGGCAGGAGCGTCTGGAAGACGCCCGAAGAGAACTGGAAGCCATGAGCACTACAGTACTGGCGCTGCCCACCGATGTCCCCGACTGCGCGCAGGTCGAGGCCGCGGCCGAACGGGTGGAACGGGAGCGCGGGCCATCGATGTGTGGGTCAACAATGCCATGGCAACGATCTTCTGCCCCTTCGATCGGATTGCGCCGGAGGACTTCGAGCGCGCCAACCGTGTCACCTACCTGGGCGCGGCACCAGCGCATTGCAATGGCAATCGCTGAGCAAGGCATAGTCCGCGATGGGAGGATAGGCGTGCGTCTTCATGGGGCCGCGACGAACGCAGGATGCATGTCACATCGCCACCGACGGCGAAACCTCGCCTGCCGGCAAGCCGGGCGCCCGGCTGGCTTGATAAAAACTACCGCCGCGCGGCGGGATTTACATGGCGACAGGGAACCATTGCAATCTGCGGAACACCGCGGGATGAATGCAGTCTGTCATTCAATTCCTTCACACTGGCGCTTTCCTCGAGCACATGAAAAACCCGCTCCTCGCGCATCCGCCGAAAAGTACTCCCAGCTACGTGGCCGTGGCGGGCCATCCGATCCATCCCATGCTGGTCACCTTCCCCATCGCCTATCTCTCGGGCGGCCTGGGTTCCGACCTTGCCTATTGGTGGACCGGCGATCCGTTCTGGGCGCGCGTGTCGCTATGGGTGATCGGCGCCGGCCTGCTGATGGGTGTGCTGGCAGCGCTGGCCGGCACCCTGGACTTCCTGCTGGTGCGCGAGATCCGCAGCCATGTCACCAGCTGGAGCCACTTTCTCGGAGCCGTCATGATGCTCGCATTGACCGCCGCCAATTGGTGGTTGCGCGTGCCCGATCCGGCGGCAGCCTTGCTTCCATGGGGGATATTCCTCTCGGCGGTGGGCGCGGTGGCGCTGGGATTAGCCGGCTGGTTGGGCGGCAAACTGGTGTTCGAACACAATGTCGGCACCGGCGAGGAAGAAGAGGAATAAGGGCGCAAATCCTCCGGCCTAGAAGGGCTTGGCCACTACCAGGCTCACTACGCCGGTGATCAGGAGAGCGGGCAGAAGCGGCAAGGCGCGGTACAGGCGCCGTCGGCCCGTCGCGCCCTGTGGCGGCCCTTCTTCCTTGTGGCGCCCCATCAGGGTGCCGCAATAGACATGGAAGAACACCATCAGCAGCACCAGGGCGAGCTTGACCTGCAGCCAGCCGCCGCCGAAGCCACGCTCGAAGATCAGCCAGACGCCCAGGACCACCGCCAGCAAGGCGCTGGGCGTCATGACATAGGCATACAGCGCATGCTGCATGCGGGTCGCCCGATGGAGATCGGCGCGGTCGTGCTCGGCAAGCTGTTCGGCCAGCAGGTGCGGAAACACCATCAGGGCGGCCGACCAGATCAAGAGAAAAACGATATGCAGGAACAGCGCAATGCTCATGGCGGTCTTTTCCCTTAGCGCGGTGGGAGGGTGCCCGGCATGCGGGTTGCATGTGCGGCGCCGGCATGCCATGCCGTCCGGCTCATCGCAGCGGGATTCCCCACATTCAACAAGTACCCGATGCCGATGCGGAACACGCCCCAGCCGAACAAGACCGGCAGCAAGAACCAGACCCGCAGGGCTGCCCCCATTGTCCTTGCGGCGGCAGCCGGGCTGCTGGCGGGTTGCGCCGGAATCCAGTCGGCGCTCGATCCGCAGGGACCGCAAGCCCAGGCCATTGCCAATATCAGTTGGGCCATGTTCTGGGGCGCCGCGTTCATTCTGTTGCTGGTCATGGCGCTGGCTCTGTACGCCTTCCTGCGCCCGGCCGGCGCGAGTGCGCCGGCAGCCAATCTTTGGATAGGAATAGGCGGCCTGGCATTTCCGGCCGTGGTATTGAGCGCCCTGCTGGTGTACGGCACCCATGCCATGGGCAATTTGCGCGCGCAAGCTGGCGCGACGCCGGAAATCGAGGTAGTCGCCCATCGCTGGTGGTGGGAAGTGAATTACCTCGGGCCGGGCGGCGCGCTCATCGCCTCCGCCAACGAGATTCGCATTCCGGCCGGCAGACCGGTGGTGGTATCCCTGCGCAGTCAGGACGTGATCCACAGCCTGTGGGTGCCCAACTTGGCCGGCAAGATGGACCTGGTTCCCGGCCGCAGCAACCGCATCGTTCTGCATGCCGACCGGCCCGGCATGTATCGCGGCCAGTGCGCGGAGTTCTGCGGCGCCCAGCACGCCCGCATGGCGCTCCATGTGGTGGCGCAAACCCCGGAGGAGCACACCGCATGGCTGGCCGCCCAGCGCATGCCGGCCGGCGAACCGAACTCCCGGCTGGCCAAGCGTGGCCGCAAGATGTTTGCCACCTACTGCATGGTTTGCCACAGCGTGCGTGGCCATAGCAGCGCCACGCAGCCAGGGCCGGACCTCACCCATGTCGCTGGCAGGAATTTCCTGGCTGCCGGCACGCTGTACAACAACCGCGACAATATGATGGCACTGATCACCCACAGCCAAGACATCAAGCCGGGCAGCGGCATGCCCTCCCACCCTTACCTGGACGAGAATGCGCTGCACGCGCTCGTCGAATACCTCGAGGGCCTGAAATGAGCGACGCCTCCTCGGCTGCAGCAGGTGACAGCGCCGCCGAGCGCAGCGCATTGCGCGAGCGCCTGCATCGCATCTGGGGCAACGAGCGCGGCCTGGGCGCGCTGCGCGCGGTGAACCACAGTACCATCGGCCTGCGCTTCATCGTGACCGGCTTCGTGTTCTTCCTGGTCGGCGGCGTGCTGGCCATGCTCATTCGCAGTCAGCTCGCCTTCCCCGGAAACACCCTGCTCGACCACAGGGAATACGCCGAAGCTTTCACCATGCACGGCACCACCATGATGTTCTTTTTCGCGGTGCCCATCATGGAAGGCTTCGCGGTCTATCTGATCCCCAAGATGCTGGGCGCGCGCGACATGATCTACCCGCGCCTGTCGGCCTTTGGCTACTGGTGCTATTTGTTCGGCGGCCTGCTGCTGTTTTCCAGCTTCCTGTTTGGGGCGGTGCCGGACGGCGGCTGGTTCATGTACGTGCCGCTCAACGATGCCACCTTCTCGCCCGGGCCGAACACCGACTTCTGGCTGCTGGGCGTCACCTTCGCCGAGATTTCGGCGGTGGCGGCCGGCGTCGAACTGATCGTCTCCATCCTCAAGACCCGCACGCCCGGCATGGCCCTGCACCGCATGCCGGCCTACGCCTGGTACATCCTGGTCATGGCTTTCATGATCGTGTTCGGCTTTCCGCCGCTGATCCTGGCCAGCATCCTGCTGGAACTCGAGCGCGCCTTCGGCCTCCCTTTCTACGACGTGGCGCGCGGCGGCGATCCGTTGTTGTGGCAGCACCTGTTCTGGATCTACGGCCATCCCGAGGTGTACATCATCTTCCTGCCGGCCGCCGGACTGGTGACGACCATCCTGCCCACCTTCGTGCAAAAGCCCATCGCCGGCTATCCCTGGGTGGTGCTGGCGGTGATCGGCACCGGCTTTCTCAGCTTCGGCCTGTGGGTGCATCACATGTTCACGGTGGGCATTCCACTCTTGTCGCTGGCCTTTTTTTCTGCCGCCAGCATGGCGGTGGCGGTGCCCACCGGCATACAGGTGTTCGCCTGGCTCGCCACGCTATGGAGCGGCAAGCCGCGCCTGGAAACGCCGCTCCTGTTCATCCTCGGTTTTCTGTTCATCTTCGTGCTCGGCGGCCTGACGGGCGTGATGGTGGCCATGGTGCCCTTCGACTGGCAAGTCCACGAC
>JAEWBA010000362.1 GCA_023391395.1 Pseudomonadota bacterium | reverse complement strand
GCAAAGGGCAGGCCCATGCGCAGCCAGAACACGCCAGGCGCGACCTCGCGCATGCTGCCCGACGCCGGCAGGGCGTCGCCGAAGGGATATTCGAGTTGGGATTCGAGAGGATTCATGAAGTGCTTCCCAGAAAAATCGGGCGCAGGGCCGGGATTGGCGCCCGTTCACAATTCGAAGCGGCACGCCTACAATAGAGACGCTTGACGTTAACGTAAACTGCGATTCTAAACTCAAAGCCTTTTCATTGCTGGCGCCCATCAAATGCCGACCTATACCATCACCGAACTGGCGCGAGAATTCGACATCACGCCGCGCGCCATCCGCTTTTATGAAGACCAGGGTTTGCTCAGCCCGAAGCGGGAGGGCGCCGGCGGACGGGTGCGCGTCTACAGCGCGCGCGAACGCACGCGGCTGAAGCTGACGCTGCGCGGTAAGCGGCTCGGCCTGAGCCTGTCCGAGGTCAAGAGCCTGGTCGACATGTATGAATCGCCGAAGGACACCAAGGCACAGCTGGAGCGTTTCCTGGTGGTGCTGGCGCAGCATCGCGAAACCCTGGAGCGGCAGCGCGAGGATCTGGAAGTGACGCTGGCCGAAATTGCCGCCCAGGAAGAGGAATGCCGGCGCCTGCTGGCCGGCGGCAAGCCGGGCGCACCGAAAAGGAAAGCCCCCGCCCGGCGCCTGAAGGACGCGGCCTGAACAGCCCGGTGGCCGGCGGCACGGCCGCGACGGGGTTGACGTTAACGTTAACGTCAGCGGAAACTACTGCTTCCGGCGCGTGCATTGTGCCGGCCTGCCCACAACACCATTGATGAGGATGACATGATCGATTTGCCCGGCCTGAGCTTTGACCATGGCGAGGATATCGCCGCCCTGCGCGACAGCGTCCGCCAGTTTGCGCAGGCCGAAATCGCGCCGCGTGCCGCCGAGATCGACCGCAGCGACCAGTTCCCCATGGACTTGTGGCAAAAGATGGGCGCCTTGGGGCTGCTGGGCATCACCGCCGACGAGGAATACGGCGGCAGCGCCATGGGTTACCTGGCCCATATTGTCGCGATGGAAGAAATCTCGCGCGCCTCGGCCTCGGTGGGGCTGTCCTATGGCGCGCATTCCAATCTGTGCGTCAACCAGATCCGCCGCAACGGCACCGCGGAACAGAAGGCCAAGTACCTGCCCAAGCTGATTTCCGGCGAATACGTCGGCGCGCTCGCCATGTCCGAGCCGGGCGCCGGTTCCGATGTGGTCAACATGCGCCTGCGCGCCGACTGGAAGGGCGACCGCTGGGTCTTGAACGGCACCAAGATGTGGATCACCAACGGCCCCGATGCCGACGTGTTGGTGGTATATGCCAAGAACGATATCGAAGCCGGCCCGCGCGGCATGACCGCCTTCCTGGTGGAGAAAGGCTTCAAGGGCTTTTCGGTGGCACAAAAGCTGGACAAGCTGGGCATGCGCGGCTCGCATACCGGCGAGCTGGTGTTCCAAGATTGCGAGGTGCCGGTCGAAAATGTGCTGGGCGGGCTCGGCAAGGGCGTCAACGTGCTGATGTCGGGCCTGGATTTCGAACGCACCGTGCTCTCCGGCGGGCCGCTCGGCATCATGCAGGCCTGCATGGACGTGGTGGTGCCCTATGTGCACGAACGCAAGCAGTTCGGCCAGCCGATCGGCGAATTCCAGCTCATGCAGGGCAAGCTGGCCGACATGTACTCCACCATGATGGCGTGCAAGGCCTATGTCTATGCCGTCGGCCAGGCCTGCGACCGGGCCGCCACGCCGGAAGCCGTGCGCGCCTTGCGCAAGGATGCCGCCGGCGCGATCCTGTATTCTGCCGAAAAGGCCACCTGGATGGCTGGCGAGGCGATCCAGACTCTGGGCGGGAATGGCTATATCAACGATTACCCGACCGGGCGCCTGTGGCGCGACGCCAAGCTGTACGAAATCGGCGCCGGCACCAGCGAAATCCGGCGCATGCTGATCGGCCGCGAGCTGTTTGCGGAAACGAAATAGCAAAAGTGAAACTGGTATTTGTACGGTACAGCTTTTTCCGATTCAGGAATTAATATCGCAATGATGGCCCGCCGGACGGCGGGCACCGACGACCGGAACCCCTGAGCCAGCGCCAACGATGTCGCAAACCGCCTTTCCCAAACTGCTGTCATCCCAGATCGCGTTCGACATCGCGCGCACGATCCTGGACGGCTTCGACAAGCACTATCGGCTGTTCCGCGCCGCAAGCCAGGATGCAAAGCGCTATTTCGAGACGCGCGACTGGAAAACGGCGCAAGCCAGGGCGCGCGATCGCATCGCGTATTACGACAAGCGGGTGCAGGAGTGCGTGCACATCCTGGAAGACGAGTACGACGAGGACGATCTGAGCGATGAAGTCTGGCGCGAAGTGAAGCTCCACTACATCGGCCTCTTGGTCAATCACAAGCAGCCCGAGCTGGCGGAAACCTTCTTCAATTCGGTCTGTTGCAACATCCTGCACCGCACCTATTTCCACAACGATTTCATCTTCGTCAAGCCGGCGGTAGCGACCGAATACATCGATACCGACGAGGCCACGCCAACCTACAGGGTGTATTACCCCAACCAGGATGGCATGCATTACACGCTCAAGCGCATCATCACGAACTTCCGCCTGAAGGGCCGCTTTGCCGATCTCGACCGCGACATCGGCTTCGTCGAGGCCCGCATGCGCGCCATGTTCGGCAATGAAGCGCCGGAGGCGAATCACCAGATCCAGGTGCTGGCCAGCCTGTTCTATCGCAACAAGGGCGCCTACGTGGTCGGCAAGGGCATCAATGGCCACCGCGTCTACCCCTTCGTGGTACCCATTCTGTACAACCGCAAGGGCGAACTGGTGCTCGATACGGTGCTGTTCGATCCCAGCGTGATCACGGTGCTGTTTTCCTTCACGCGCGCCTATTTCATGGTCGATATGGAAGTGCCGTCGGCCTATGTGCATTTCCTGCGTTCGCTGATGCCCAACAAGCCGCGCAGCGAGATCTACACCATCCTGGGCCTGCAGAAGCAGGGCAAGGCGGCCTTCTATCGCGACTTCCTGCATCACCTGCGGCATTCCTCCGACTGCTTCGAAGCCGCGCCCGGCATCCGTGGGCTGGTGATGGTGGTGTTTGCGCTGCCGTCCTTCCCTTACGTGTTCAAGCTGATCAAGGATTCCTTCCCGCCACCCAAGGACACCACGCGCGCGCAGGTGAAGGAAAAATACCTGCTGGTGAAATACCACGACCGCGTCGGCCGCATGGCCGAT
>JAEWBA010000316.1 GCA_023391395.1 Pseudomonadota bacterium | reverse complement strand
GTCCAGGGTCGGACGGTAGTAATGCTTGGCCGCGATTTCCTGGCCTTCTTCGCTGTAGAGGTATTGCAGGTAGGCTTCCGCGACCTTGCGCGTGCCGCGCTTGTCGACGGTGCGGTCCACCACGGTCACCGGCGGTTCGGCCAGGATGGAGAGCGGCGGCGCGACGATGTCGAATTTGTCCGGACCCAGTTCCTTGATTGCCAGGATGGCCTCGTTTTCCCAGGCCAGCAACACGTCGCCGATGCCTCGCTCGACGAAAGTGGTGGTGGAGCCGCGCGCGCCCGAATCGAGCACCGGTACGTTCTTGAACAGCTTGGCGACAAACTCCTTGGCACTGGCTTCATTGCCGCCCGGCTGCTTCAAGGCATAGGCCCAGGCAGCCAAGTAATTCCAGCGCGCACCGCCGGAAGTCTTGGGATTCGGGGTAATCACGGACACGCCGGGCTTGATCAGATCGCTCCAGTCCTTGATGCCCTTGGGATTGCCCTTGCGGACCAGGAACACGATGGTCGAGGTATAGGGCGAGCTGTTGTGCTGCAAGCGTTTCTGCCAATCCTTGGCCAGGATATTCTTTTCGGCGATGGCGTCGATGTCGTAGGCCAGCGCCAGCGTCACCACGTCGGCCTCGATGCCGTCGATCACTGCGCGCGCCTGTTTGCCCGAGCCGCCATGCGACTGCTTGATCTTAACGTCGTCGCCGCTCTTGGCCTTCCAGTGCTTGGCAAAGGCGGTATTGAATTCCTGGTACAGCTCGCGCGTCGGATCGTAGGATACGTTCAGCAAGGATACTTCGGCCGCATGGGCGGCAGGGGCGACGATGGCAAGCGCGATTGCGGCGTAGGTCAATTTCTTCAACAACATCTGGCTTCTCCCTTGAGGCAAATCCGGCAAATCCGGTTTGAAAGTCGATAGCTTAAGTAGCCGCAAAGCGCCAGGGAACGAATACTTTTGCGTTTCAATATGCGCGAGGCGCATAAAGCTCCCGCTCCCGGCGCAGCAAGCGAACGCCGGTCGGAGGCACGACAAGAAAGAAAATCGGGGAAGAAAAATGCCCGCGCGAAGCGCGCGGGATCGGCAGTCTCAGGAACCGCAGCCGCAGGGATTGCGCCGCGGCGTATAGCTCGCCGGGCAAAGATTCTTGGACAGCGCCACCGCTTCGATACCGTACACGGTGCGCCGGGTACCGGCGGCGACGTAGCCGTTGCGCTGATAGAAAGCGTTGGCGGAGACGGTGCTGCACACCTGCAGGGTGCGCAGGCCCCATTCGCGGGCGCGCGTTTCCAGCGCCTGCAGCAAGGCCTTGCCGGCGCCGGTATAACGGACTTCGGGGGTGACGTAGCACAGTACGATTTTTCCCTGACGGGTCAGGGTAGCCACCCCGACGATCTCTTCGCCGGCCAAAGCAACCGCCGAGAAATTGACAGACGAGGAAAACCAGGTACGCACCGTTTCCGGCGTCTTGTTGGCCAGCCAAGCCGAAAGGATGGCGGCATCATTGCGGTGGTCCTCGATGCAGCATTGCTCGATAGAGCGACGCAGCACGTGGCAGGCGGGGACGGCGTCTTCGGGACGCGCTGGGCGAATCGTGAGCTTCATCGGTACATCCAATTTCGGCTCAGTATAAAGCGACTCGAAATTTTCTGCGGATTCCCGCGTCGCTTGGCGCCACGAGTGTCGCGTCCGCGCCAATGCGCTCCGTCGGCTTGCCATGCCGTCTTCTCGGCTCGACAAGGAGCGCCGAACTAGATTCGACGCTCATCCGAACACCAGTGGAAAAAGGATCACGCCCCAGGTCGCCGCTGCCAGCACCAGCGTCAGGCATACCGCCGCACTACCGAAATCCTTGGCGTTCTTCGACAAGGGATGGGTATCGAAGGAGATGCGGTCGACCACGGCTTCGATCGCCGAATTGACAAGCTCGACAATCAGTACCAGGAGCAGCACCGCTGTCAGCGCCAGCTTTTCGAGAGGCGTGACCGGCAGCATCAGTGCGAGCAAGGCCGCCGGGATCGCCACGAGCACCTCCTGGCGGAAGGCGTATTCGCTTTTCCACGCCGTGCGCAGCCCCTGCATGGAGTACAGGAAGGCGGCAAGAATCCGCCGCATGCCGCCCCTGCTCTTGTACTTGCTGACCCGTGGTTCCCTGTCGACCATGCGCTCGCTGTCGCCATTGCGGCGTTCCGGTGAATGAATCCGGGATTCTAGCAGCGCAGCTTCAGTAACTGCCGGGGAGCAGGATCGTCCGATCCACCTTGCGCACATCGGTCAGGCCGCACAGCGCCATGGTGATGTCGAGCTCCTGCCGGATCAATTCCAGGCACCTAGTCACGCCTGCCTCGCCCAGCGCGCCCAGGCCATAGAGGAAGGCGCGCCCCAGGTAGACGCCCTTGGCACCCAGGGCGAGTGCCTTGATGACATCCTGGCCGGAACGGATGCCGCCGTCCATGTGTACCTCTATCCTGTCGCCCACCGCCTCGACGATGGCCGGCAAGGCGCTGATCGACGAGGGCGCGCCATCGAGCTGGCGACCGCCATGATTGGAGACGATCAAGGCATCGGCGCCGGTCTGCGCCGCCAAGCGGGCATCTTCGACATCCACGATACCCTTCAGGATCAGCTTGCCGTCCCAGCGCTCTCTCACCCATTGCACGTGATCCCACGACAACGCCGGATCGAACTGCTCCGCCGTCCATGACGACAGCGAGGACATGTCGGAAACCGCCCTGGCATGACCGACGATATTGCCGAAGCTGCGCCGGCGAGTCCAGAGCATGCCCCAGCACCAGCGCGGCTTGGTCATCATGTTCGCCACGTTACTGAGAGTCAGCTTGGGCGGCGCGGACAGGCCGTTGCGCAAGTCCTTGTGGCGCTGCCCGAGGATCTGCAGGTCCATCGTTAACACCAAGGCGGAGCAATTCGCCGCCTTGGCGCGCTCGATCAGCCGCCCCATGAAATCGCGGTCGCGCATGAAGTAGACCTGGAACCAGAAAGGCTTGCTGACATGGGCAGCCACATCCTCGATCGAGCAGATGCTCATGGTGGACAGCGTGAACGGCACGCCGAAGCGCTCCGCCGCACGCGCGGCCAGAATCTCGCCGTCGGCGTGCTGCATGCCGGTCAGCCCGGTGGGCGCGATCGCCACCGGCATGGCCACCGGCTGCCCCACCATGGTCGAGGCCAGGCTGCGGTTTTCCATGTTGACCGCCACACGTTGGCGGAATTTGATGCGTGCGAAATCCTCGCTGTTGGCCCGGTACGTCGACTCGGTCCACGATCCCGAATCGGCATAGTCGTAAAACATGCGCGGCACGCGTTTCTGTGCCAGGACACGCAGATCCTCGATGTTGGTGATCACCCTCATGACTTTCCCCTCGTTGCGGCGCCGGCGCAGCCTCAGCTTCCCGAAGCCGATAATGCCCTCTTGCATAGCATTATCACCTGTCGCGCCGCAGGCACATTGCCTTTTCCGCCTTTTCACATTGTGGTATAACACGCATATTGCGACGCACCAACCGTGTTATGAAAACAGACTCCACCATCTTGAATGATCAGGTCTCAATACAGGTGATCGAGCGAATGATTTCGCTGCTGGATACGCTGGCCGCGTATCCCGATCCGGTCAGCCTCAAGGAGCTGTCCAGCGCAACCGGGCTGCATCCTTCGACCGCGCACCGCATTCTCAACGACCTGGTGGTCAAGCGCTTCGTCGATCGCGGCGAAGGTGGTACCTACCGTCTCGGCATGCGCTTGCTGGAACTGGGCAACATCGTCAAGAGCCGCCTGAATGTGCGCGAAGCGGCGCTCGACTTCATGCGTGCCCTGCATCGCAAGACACACCAGACCATCAACCTGTCGGTGCGCCAGGGCGATGAGATCGTCTACATCGACCGCTCCTTTTCCGAACGCTCCGGCATGCAGGTAGTGCGCGCCATCGGCGGCCGCGCGCCGCTTCATCTCACCTCCACCGGCAAGCTGTTCCTGTCAGCGGATGACGCCAAGCAAGTGCGCGCATACGCCACGCGCACCGGTCTGGCCGGCCACAACAAAAATTCGATCACTGATCTTGCTCGCCTGGAACGCGAACTGAGTTTGGTGCGCGCGCGCGGCTATGCGCGCGACAACGAGGAGCTGGAACTGGGTGTGCGTTGCATGGCGGCCGGCATCCATGACGACTCCGGCAAGCTGATTGCCGGCCTGTCGATTTCCGCGCCCTCGGACCGTCTGCAGGAAGAATGGCTGGAAGATCTGGTCAATACGGCCAATGAAATCTCTTCGATGCTCGGCCATTCGCCGCAAGGACGCGCCGCATGAATCCCAGGCGGGAATTTCTACATCATCCGCCGGTACAAACCTTGCTCCGCGCACAAGGGCTTGTAGCGGGTCTCGAAAGGTGCGGCCTCCATCTCCTCGGCCCCATCCACGCTCACGATCCCGAACCTCGACAGGCTGTCGTGGAATAACTGCAAGGTGCGACGCCGCAACAATGCGTCGAAGTCGGACAGTGTGCGCCGGCACAGGATCAACTCGAATTCGTTGAAAGAAGCGTCGGTCGTCAGGTTGTATTGCGCCCAGGTGATATTGCGCATGAGCTCGGGCCGGAACGCCATCTGCCCGCCGTTCGCGACGATGTAGTCGGACAGGGCCGCCTTGCCGCCGCCGCGCCGGTAGTTCTCTTCATACTCTTGCATACGGACGGGTGAAATGCCGCTGCGGCGCGCCTCGTCCAGCAGCGAATCGCAGGCGAAGGTGGCAAACACCGTGGCGCGCTCGTACACCTCTTCCTCGGCCAGCAGGATGGCCACCGAACAAGCCTGCTCGGCCGACACGCAATCGGCGATCCATATCTTGGGAGCCGGGCAGGAACGAAGCCAAGGCCCGACGGCGGCGCGCAAGGCCAGGAAATGCTCGGGCTGGTCGAACAGCGCCGTCGGTCGCGTTCCGAGCGCCCGCAACAGTGCCCCGGCCGCAGCGTCGTCGTGCATCACCCGGTCCTGCAAAGCGGACACGGTGCTCACGCCCTGTTGCTGCATCAGCAGATGCAGCTTGGAGCGCAGCGGCGCACGTCGGTAGCCGCGGAAGTCGTGGCCGAAGCGCCGGAATACGCCTTCCAGCAACAGGTCGATTTCCAGCGCTTCGACCTGTTCCGGCTCTTCGTTCAGGAACGATGTAGCCATACCCGTATGAGCGACAACAGTTGCGCCGCGTCTACCGGCTTGGTGATGTAGTCTGAGGCGCCGGCGGCAATGCACTTGTCGCGGTCACCCTTCATCGCCTTTGCAGTCAGAGTGATGATTGGCAGCGACTGAAATTTCGGAATGCGGCGGATCGCGCGCATGGTGTCGTATCCGTCCATCTCCGGCATCATGATGTCCATCAGCACGAGCGCGACGTCCTCGTTCCGT
>JAEWBA010000311.1 GCA_023391395.1 Pseudomonadota bacterium | reverse complement strand
AGCCCAGACCGTCCGCATCGCCCGCCCGAGCGCCCGCTTCATGCTTTCGCATCCCGCCCATGTGCTGGCCCAGGGTTTCGGCAGCGGGCTGTCGCCGGCGGTACCGGGCACGGTGGGAACGCTGCTGGCCTGGCTGGCCTTCAATGTGCTGACGACACGCTGGCCGCAGTTCTTCACGCCCCTGCACTGGGCGGTGATCGTGGCTGCCGGCTTCGCGCTGGGCATCTGGGCATGCCATGTGACAGGACGCAACCTCGGCGTTGCCGATCATGGCAGCATGGTGTGGGATGAAATCGTCGCCTTCTGGCTGGTGCTGCTATTCCTGGCACCGGCCGGTTTCGCCACGCAAGTCTGGGCCTTCCTGTGGTTCCGTTTTTTCGACATGGTGAAGCCGGCGCCGATCCGCTACTTCGACCGGCGTTTCAAGGGCGGCTTCGGTGTGATGTGGGACGACATCGTGGCGGCGTTCTACACGCTCCTGCTGTTTGCCGTGTGGCGCAGCTTGTAGGTGTGCGGCCGATCTCTGACATCCCGAGCGGGATCTCGCCGATTCGCTTCACTGTCTCGGCATGAGAGATTCCTCGCTTTTCGCTCAGGATGACAGCGACGGCGATTGCAGCAGTGATATAAAAGAATGCATCAGCATAAAGAACCGATCGACAAGGAGACCAGCATGGACGAACTCATTTCCCTCTCGGAGCAGGCAGGCAAGGTACTGCGCAGCAAGGGATTGCTGCTGACGGTGGCCGAGTCCTGCACCGGGGGCGGCGTCGGTCAGGCGATCACGGAAATTGCCGGCTCGTCGGAATGGTTCGACTGCGGCTTCATCGTCTATTCCAATGCCTCGAAGACGGAAATGCTGGATGTCTCGCCGGCGCTGATCGCGCAATTCGGCGCAGTCAGCGAAGAGGTGGCCGGCGCCATGGCCGAAGGCGCGCTAGCCAACAGCAATGCGCACGTGGCGCTGGCGACCACGGGCATCGCCGGTCCCGGCGGCGCGGTGCCCGGCAAGCCGGTCGGCACGGTCTGCTTTGCCTGGAGCAAAGGCCATCGCACCCATACCGAACGCCTGGTGTTTTCCGGCGACCGGCAGGCCGTGCGCCAGCAGACCGTGGCGCACGCCTTGAAGGGTTTATTGCACTTCCTGGAGCAGAGCTGACCTAAAAGCTTGGTAGCCGCGCCGCCGCCTCCTCAGGCGCGGTAGTGGTTGATGGCGTCACGTGTCTCGAGCGCGACGCGGCGCGCGGCCTGCGCGAAATCCTCGCCGGCTGCTTCGTCGGCCTTGGCATACAGGATGGCGCGCGAGGAATTGATCATCATGCCGGCGCCGGCGGGGGTCTTGCCGGCCTGTACCGTCGCCTCGATATCGCCGCCCTGGGCGCCGATGCCCGGCACCAGCAACGGCATGTCGCCGACGATCCGGCGCACCTCGGCCAGCTCCTGCGGGAAGGTCGCGCCCACCACCAGGCCGCACTGCCCATTGGTGTTCCATTTTTCCGCCACCAGTTGCGCAACGTGCTGGTACAGCGGCTTGCCTTCCACCGTCAGGAATTGCAGATCGGAGCCGCCGGGATTCGAAGTGCGGCAGAGAATGATGGCGCCGCGATCCTTCCACTCCAGATAAGGCGCTACGGAATCGGCACCCATGTAGGGATTGACCGTCACAGCATCGGCGCCGTAGCGTTCGAAGGCTTCGCGCGCATACTGCTCGGCCGTGGCGCCGACGTCGCCGCGCTTGGCGTCGAGCACGATGGGAAGCTGCGGATATTGCTGGCGCACATAGGCGCACAGGGCTTCCAACTGGTCCTCGGCGCGCAGCGCGGCGAAATAGGCGATCTGCGGCTTGAATGCGCAGACCGCATCAGCGGTGGCATCGATTACCGCCTTGCAGAAGGACAGGATGGCATCCGGCTTGCCCTGCAGTTCGGGCGGAAACCGCGACATGTCGGGATCGAGTCCGACGCACAGGAGAGAATTGTTGGTCGCCCAGGCGCGGGAAAGTTTTTCAAGGAAAGTCACGATGGTGCTCGACGGTAAGCGCAGGAGTGCGCATTGTACCGGCATTGAGGCTTGTTCCGGCGCAGAGGGACCGGCTTCGCGGGACACGGCAGCGCCCTAGAAAAGTCTGTTGAAAATCGGCCCTGCGTCCATAAATATGTGGCAAGATTTTTTGCATGCGGTATTTCCGGACAACACATCCACGAAAGGTTTACCCATGAAACACTGGCTGAAATGGCTTGCCGTCGCCGCCCTTGCCGCTTCGCTTAGCGCCTGCGGCTACAATGAATTTCAAACGCGCGACGAACAGGTCAAGGCGGCCTGGAGCGAAGTGGTCAACCAGTACCAGCGCCGCGCCGACCTGATCCCGAACCTGGTCAACACGGTCAAGGGTTATGCCTCGCACGAAAGGGAAACGCTGGAAGCGGTGACGCGGGCGCGTGCCGCCGCGACCAGCTTCCAGATCACGCCCGAAGTGCTCAACAATCCGGAAGCCTTCAACAAGTTCCAGCAGGTCCAAGGCGAGCTGTCCTCGGCCTTGTCGCGCCTGATGGCGGTCGCCGAAAACTATCCGCAACTGAAGGCCGATACCAGCTTCCGCGATCTGCAGTCGCAACTGGAAGGCACGGAGAACCGCATCACGGTGGCTCGCCAGCGCTACATCCAGGCGGTGCAGAACTACAACGTGCTGGCGCGCAGCTTCCCGACCAATCTGACGGCGATGGTCTTCAACTATGAAGTCAAGCCTTCGTTCACGGTCGCCGACGAAAAGGCGATTTCCAGCGCGCCGAAAGTCGATTTCGGCAAGTAAGGCAGAGATGAACATCCTGCGTATGCTGGCGGCTTTCCTCCTGGCGTTTGCCATGACGGCGGCGTCCGCGCAGAATTTCGTGCCAGTGCCGCCGCTGAAGACGCGCGTCACCGACCTCGCCGGCATGCTGACGCCTGCGCAGCGCGCTACGCTGGAAGGCGTGCTCAAGGATTATGAAGACCGCACCGGCAGCCAGATCGCGATCCTGCTCGTGCCCAAGACCGAGCCGGAAGCCATAGAGCAATACAGCATCCGCGTGTACGACCAATGGCAGCTCGGGCGCAAGGGCGTGGACGATGGCGTGCTGCTGCTGGTGGCGAAGGACAATCCGGCTTCTCTGCGGCGCTTCCGCATTGAGGCCGGGCGCGGCGTGCAAGGTTCGCTCACCGATGCGCAATCCAAGCGCATCCTGCAAGACGTGATCGCGCCGCATTTCCGCCAGAACGATTTCTACGGCGGCTTGACAGCCGGCGTTTCCGCCATCACCACCCTGCTCGACAAGGAACAATTTCCGACGCCGCAAAAGCGCACCAGCGAAGCAGACGAGGACGTCGGTTCCTTCCCGGTGCTGCTCTTCTTCGCTGTCCTGGTTCTGTTCATGCTGCTGTCGCGCGGCGGCCGGCGTCGCGGCCGCTACGGGCGTTACGGTCGGCATGGCAACGACTGGGGCTACCCGGCCGGCGTCAT
>JAEWBA010000298.1 GCA_023391395.1 Pseudomonadota bacterium | reverse complement strand
GTTCAAGGCTTCGTCGATGCGCTCGACAGCAATCACGTCGAGGCCCTCGATCTTGTGCTTGGGTGCGTTCGCCTTGGGAATCAGGGCCAGCGAAAATCCCAGCTTGGCTGCCTCGCGCAGGCGCTCCTGTCCGCGCGGCGCAGGCCGGATTTCCCCCGCCAGGCCGACTTCTCCGAATACCACCAGTCCGCGCGGCAAGGGCTTGTTGCGCATCGAGGACTGGATCGCCAGCAGGACCGCCAGGTCGGCGGCCGGCTCACTGATCTTGACGCCGCCAACCGCATTGATGAAGACGTCCTGATCGAAAGCGGCAATCGAGGCATGCCGGTGCAAGACCGCCAGCAACATCGCCAACCGGTTCTGCTCGAGGCCGACCGACAGCCGGCGTGCATTCGGCACATGGGAAGTATCGACCAGCGCCTGGATCTCGACCAGCAAGGGGCGCGTGCCCTCCTGCGTCACCATCACGCAGGAGCCCGGCACCTGGTTGTCGTGCTGCGACAGGAATAGCGCGGACGGATTCGAGACGCCCTTCAAGCCTTTTTCCGTCATCGCGAACACGCCCAATTCATTCACCGCACCGAAGCGGTTCTTGAAGGCGCGCACCAGGCGGAAACTCGAATGCGTGTCGCCCTCGAAATACAGCACGGTATCGACGATATGCTCCAGCACGCGCGGCCCGGCCAAGGCCCCTTCTTTCGTCACGTGGCCGACCATGATGATGGTGATGCCGGATTGCTTGGCCACGCGCGTCAATTGCGCCGCACACTCCCGCACCTGGGCCACCGAGCCCGGCGCCGAGGTGAGTGCGTCGGAATAAATGGTCTGGATGGAATCGATCACTGCCACCTGGGGCTTGTGCTCGGCCAGCGTGTTGAGGATTTTTTCGAGCTGGATTTCCGCCTGCATCTGCAGCTCTTTCGCCTCGATCGCCAGGCGCCGCGCACGCAAGGCGATTTGCGCCCCGGATTCTTCGCCGCTGACATACAGGGCTTTCTTCACGCGCGAGAGATTGGCAAGCGCCTGCAGCAGCAGCGTCGACTTGCCGATGCCCGGATCGCCGCCGATCAGCACCACGCCGCCCGCGACCAGTCCGCCGCCCAGCACGCGGTCGAATTCCTCGATGCCGGTGGAAAATCGCGGGACATCGATCGCTTCAATGTCGGCCAGGCTCTGCACCGGCGACGTCTGGGCCAAGCCCTGATGCTGGGCCGAAAAACGATTGCCGGCCGGCTCCACAACCGTCTCGACCAGGGTATTCCATTGCCCGCAGGAAGGGCATTGGCCGGCCCATTTATTGGTGACGCCGCCGCACTCGGTGCAGGTGTATTGGGTTTTCTGTTTCGCCACGTTCAGCGCTCCACGACCCTGACGCGCGGCGCCAGGGCACACATCAATTCATAGCCGATGGTACCGGCGGCCTGCGCCACTTCGTCGATCGGCAGATCGTCTCCCCACAGCGTGACTCGGCTGCCCACGCGCGCGCCCGGCACCTCGCTCAAATCGACGGACAGCATGTCCATCGACACCCGTCCGATCAGGCGGGTTCGGTGCCCATTGACTAGGACCGGCGTGCCGTTCGGTGCATGACGCGGATAGCCGTCGGCATAGCCACAGGCAACCACGCCTATGGTCATCGGCCGCTCGGCCACGAACAGGCTGCCATAGCCGACCGCATCGCCGGCGGCAATGTGCTGCACGCCGATGATTTCGCTGGTGAGCGTCATTGCCGCACGTAGGCCGAAGTCGCGCGCGCTGCCGCCGCCGGGCGAACCGCCGTAAAGCATGATGCCCGGCCGCACCCAGTCTGCAGCGAGATCGGGATGAAGCAGGTCGGCCGCGGAATTGGAAAGGCTGCGCTCGCCATGCAGTCCTTCAGTCCCCGCCGCGAAGCGCCGCACTTGTTCCTCCATTGGAAGAGCGCAATTGCTTGCCTCGTCGGCATTGGCCAGATGCGTGATCAGACTGATGCGGCGCACGCCGGGATTGCCTTTCAGGCGCGCGTAGGCCGCGCGGAATTCGTCCGGCAGGAAGCCGAGGCGGTTCATGCCGCTGTTCATTTTGAGATGCACGTGCAGGGGAGCTGCCACTTGCCCTCTTTCCAGCATGTCAATCTGCTCACGGCAATGCACGGCGATCTGGATGTCATGCGCGGCTGCCTCGACGAGGTCCTCCGCATCGAAGCAGCCTTCCAGCAAAAGGATGGGCTTTTGCCAACCCATCTTGCGCAAGCGGATCGCTCCTTCCGGTTCGATCAGGGCCAGCCCGTCGGCGTCCGCGAAGGCGCGCATGCCGCGTTCCAACCCGTGGCCGTAGGCATTGGCCTTGACCACCGCCCAAACGCGCGCACCGGGTGCGCGGCGTTTCGCGACCTCGAGATTATGGCGCAGGGCGGACAAGTCTATGGTGGCAGTGAGCGGTCTGGGCATGGAAAGAGGCGGCCTTGAATCTTCAACAAGTGCAGCAAAGCGAAGCGCCGCACCAAGGGGCATTTTACCGGAGACGCATTGCCGAAGCGGTACGAATTGGCCTGTGGCGTAGGGTATTCATGGTATAAAGCAAGCCGGAAAAGAGATCGGCACAAGCAAATGCGGATGAATCGCGGTTTTTACACCATCATGGCGGCGCAGTTTTTTTCGTCGCTTGCGGACAATGCTCTCTTGATCGCGGCCATCGCGTTATTGGTGCAAATGGAAGCGCCGGCGTGGATGACGCCGATGTTGAAACTGTTCTTCGTCCTGTCCTACGTCCTGCTCGCTGCCTTCGTCGGTGCCTTCGCCGATTCGCTGCCCAAGGGCCGGGTGATGTTCATCACCAATCTCATCAAGATCGTCGGCTGTGGCCTGATGTTCTTCGAATCTCATCCCCTGCTCGCCTATGCCGTAGTGGGCTTCGGCGCCGCTGCCTATTCGCCGGCGAAGTACGGCATCCTGACCGAACTGCTCCCGCCTGAAAAGCTGGTTGCGGCCAATGGCTGGATCGAAGGCTTGACCGTCATCTCCATCATCCTGGGCACCGTGATGGGCGGCGCGCTCATCAATCCCAAGATCGCTGCCGGATTGCTGAGCATCGATGTGCCGATGATCGATCTCGGCATCGACACGCCGGCTGAAGCGGCGCTTCTTGTCATCATGGTCGTCTATCTTTTGGCGGCGGCATTCAACCTGAAGATTCCCGATACCGGCGCGCGCTATCCGCACCAGGAACGCAACCCGATCAAGTTGGTCGCCGATTTCGCCAATTGCTTCACCACGCTGTGGAAGGACAAGCTGGGCCAGATCTCGCTGGCGATCACGACGCTGTTCTGGGGCGCCGGCGCGACTCTGCAATTCATCGTCCTGAAATGGGCGGAAGTTTCGCTGAACATGCCGCTCGACAAGGCTGCCATCCTGCAGGGCGTATTTGCCATCGGCGTCGCGGTGGGCGCCACTGCCGCCGCCAGGTTCATCCCCTTGAAGAAATCGCTGACCGTGATGCCTCTGGGCATAGCGATGGGCCTGATCGTCATGACCATGACCCTGGTGACCAACGTCTGGATGGCCTACCCTCTGCTGGTTCTGGTCGGCGTCATGTCAGGCTATTTCGTCGTACCGATGAACGCCCTGCTGCAGCACCGCGGTCACGTGCTGCTCTCGGCCGGCCATTCGATCGCGGTACAGAATTTCAACGAAAACCTGTCGGTCCTGACTATGCTCATGCTGTATGCGCTGATGATCAAGCTCGACATGAATATCAATACCGTGATCATACTGTTCGGCCTCTTCGTGGCCGGCACCATCATGCTAGTGATGCGCCGCCATGCTGCCAATCAGCGCGAAAAGGACTCGTTAACTCTGATCGGCGAAGTCAAGCATTGACGGCTTGTTGCAGTTACAGCAGTCATAGGCCCGAAGCGAAGTAATCAAGCGACAAGATTGCGCGCAAGGCCGGCCCGCTCGCTCCAATCCGTCGGCACGATGAAACCGCGTTCGCCTTCGCGCCATTCCCCCGCCTCCTGGCGCATGAGGGCAATCAATTGCGGCGTCGCATCGCGCTCGAAGCCGTCCCGCAGCCGCATGTGCAGTTCCATGCCGCTCATGCACTGATCTTCCTCGGCGCGTGCCGGCGCCAGCCAGGACAGGCGCGGCAAGAGGATATAGGCATCGGCCGAGCACTCGTCGAATTCCTCGATCGGACACCAGAATCCGCGGCAATGCTGCTTCGAGACGCCGGAAACCGGTGCCGGCACCGGCCCCCGATAGAACAACCAGCCCTTCACCAGTGCCTGCGCCCGCGCCACCGCCTGCGGCAGGATGGCCTGAGCCGCTGGGTGGAGGGACAAGGCGAGTTGCTTGTCCATGATCTTGCGTAGCTTCGCGCCCAGCGTATCGGCCAGATTGGGGCCGACATAGGCATCCGAATCCGGGGCCGCCAGCCCGGATTCGAGCAGATAGAATTTGCTGGCGAACTCCCAATGCACCAGCTCCTTCCCCTCCCACAGCAGGAAATCGAATTCGCCCAGGGTCTCATTGTGCGCGCCGCGCAGTTGCAATCCATGCGCAAACAACACGCCTTGCCGCTGAAAGTAGAAAGCCATCAGCTTTTCGGCATAGCGTCCCAGGCGAGCCGGAATCCGCTCTCCCAGCCACGCGTGCAATTCGCCGGGCGCCGCGTCCAGGGCAGTCAGCCATCCGGCGGTCGCCGCTTGCACGGGCCCAAGGCTGGCAATTCTTCCCTGCCACTGCGCCGCCAAGGGATCGAGCAAGTCAGGGGAATCGAGCAGCCAGGCGAGAGCGCGGACATGGACGTCGCGCAGATGCCCCCAGCGGTGGTGAAAGCGCGCTTGGCAGCTTGCGGTATCCGGGTCAGGAGCCGGCATAAGTCGCCTTCGCCAGGCACAGATCGGCCCAGGCTTTTTTCTTGTCGGCGAGATTGCGCAGCAGGTAGGCAGGATGGTAGGTGACGACCAGCGGTAAGCCGGCATGGCGATGCACGGTCCCGCGCAACCGGGACACCGGCGTATCCGGATCGACCTGCAACAGCGAACAACCCGCGGTCTTGCCGAGCGCAATGATGATGGCAGGCTGGATGAGGGCGATCTGGCGCTCCAGATACGGCATGCAGGCGGCGACTTCTTCGGGCGTGGGCGGTCGGTCGCGGCCGCCCGGATCGGTCGGCCGGCACTTCACGATATTGGCGATATAGGCATTCTGGCCGCGCCGCAGGCCCATGGCGAGCAGCATATTGTCGAGCAGCTTGCCGGCGGCGCCGACGAAAGGTTCGCCGCGGGCATCCTCGTTACGGCCCGGACCTTCACCCACGAACAGCCATTTCGCCTTTTCGTCCCCTACTCCGAACACAGTATTGGTGCGTCCCCGGCATAGGTCGCACTTCATGCACTGGGAAACCGTGGATTTGAGCTGCGCCCAATCCATGCCGGCGACGGCGCCGGCCGGCGCTTGCGGTGGCGCAAGCTCCGCCAAGGCGGAGACGGGGACGGGCTCATCGATAAAAGGCGGATCTTCCGGCACCACCATCGGCGTCGCCACCACATCGGCGCGCGAAGAATCTTCTGCCTCAGCCGGGGCCGGCATGCGCTCACGGCTTACCCATATGGGGCCCAAGCCCATCTCCTCCAGGAGAAGCTCGCGCCGTCGCGAAGAATTCGTCATAGCGCCAACCTCATCACGATCGCGTCCTCGCGGCTATGGCCAGCAGCGGGGTAATACGCCTTGCGCCGTCCGATCTCGACGAATCCATAGGCACGATAAACGGCCAGCGCCCGCGTGTTGGACGGCCGTACTTCCAGCAGCAGCGAAGTCATGCCCTTGTCGCGCGCCAGTTGAACGGCCTTGTCCAGTTGCATGCGTCCCAGTCCCTTGCCGTGCAGGTCGCGGCGCACCGTGATGTTCAGCAGATGCGCTTCATCGACCGCCAGCATCAGCAGAAAATAGCCGGCCAGCGCGCCCGAGTCCTCGCGCAGGGTCCAGCTCTCGTAGCCGCTGTAAAGCGAGTCGAGGAAATTGCCGCGCGTCCAGGGATAGGGGTAGACGGACTCCTCGATGACGGTCACTTCGGGGATATCCTCGGTCCGCATGCGGGCATAGCGCAGCTGCAAGGGGAAGCTCGCCACCGCTTCACGCACTGCGCTCATGTCGCCACCTTCGCCGCGCGCTCGAGCGTGGTGAGCGCCACCTTGTTGCGCAGATATAGCGGCTGCGCATCGCGCGCTTCCACGGTCTTTCCTTCGGCCAGCGCACGCGTGGCGAGCCGCGCCACCTGTGCCGCGTGCGGCACGAGGTTCGCGTGGACCGGATACTTCTCGGCCAATGCTGCGAATGCCGTGGCGTACGCGGAAAAGCCATTGCCGCACAAGACCACTTCGCCTTCCGGCGCCACGTCGCTGGCCGCCGACAGCCGCGGCGCAATTACGGTTTGCCAACCATCCTGATAGCGATACTGCGCCCAGTACACTTCCTCCATGCGCGCATCCAGCACCGCCAGCACGTCGGCGGCGCCGGTGCGTTCGCGGCAGGCCTGGGCCACCGCCGTCAGCGTTACCACCGGTACCAGCGGTCGTGCACTGCCGAAGGCGAGGCCTTGCGCCACCCCACAGGCCGTGCGCACGCCGGTAAAGGAACCCGGCCCGGCACCGAATGCAATGGCGTCGCATTGGGCGAGCGCGATCCCCGCTTCCTTCAGCACCGCCTGCACCATGGGCAAAACGGACTGGGAATGGGTTTGCACGCCGCCGCTTTCCCGCACAATCAATTCCTCGCCGCGCAGCAAGGCGACCGAGGCAAGTTCGGATGAGGTTTCGAGGGCAAGAATGGTGGATGCGGACATGGCGGTATTCTACCGCGCCGTCCGCCTCAAGAATGCCGCGGCCCTGCCGATAAACCCAAGATAGGTTTCAGATCGAAGCGAACTAGGCCTGCCAGCAGCCGGGTATGTTTTGAAACCGCCTTCACGGAGAACGGTATGGAAGTCACGGCAATTGCCCATCTTGCAAGCAGCATGGCGGCTGCGCGCACGGAACAGGAAATCGGTGTCGCAGTATTGAAGAAAGCGCTTGCCTCCCAAGCCGCCGGCGCCCTGGCGCTGATCCAGACGCTTCCTCAGCCGCCCTCCTTGCCGGCGCACCTCGGTCAGAACGTCAACACGACTGCCTGAATATTGCGCTCTCTGCCGGGCACGGGCCGGCACGGCCAAGACCGAGCTTTTCTTATTCCCTTACAATAGGCTCCGCTGCCATCCGGCAGCGTTTTGATGCGAGTGCTTTTCCTCATGTCGAGCCTTACCC
>JAEWBA010000120.1 GCA_023391395.1 Pseudomonadota bacterium | reverse complement strand
CCCTACGGCCTCGCGCTGGTGAACGGCAGCATCTACGTCGCCAACCAGGATGCGCTCGTGCGTTTCGATTACCAGGATGGCCAGAACCAGGCCAGTGCGCCACCGGTGAAGGTGACGGATTTGCCGTCCGCGATCAACCACCATTGGACCAAGTCTCTCGCCGCCAGCGCCGATGGCCGCTTCCTCTATGTCGGCATCGGCTCCAATAGCAATATCACCGAGCGTGGGATGACGGCGGAAGTCGACCGTGCCGTGGTGTGGCAAGTGGATGCCCGTACCGGAGCCCACAAAACCTACGCCACCGGCCTGCGCAATCCGACCGCACTCGCCATCCAGCCCAGCACCGGCCAATTATGGGCGGCCGTGAACGAACGCGACGAGATCGGCCCCGACCTGGTGCCCGACTACCTCACGGCCGTGCGCGAAGGCGGCTTCTACGGCTGGCCTTACAGCTACTGGGGCCAGAATGTGGATACGCGCGTCCGGCCGCAGGATCCGAAGAAAGTGGCCTCGGCGATCACGCCCGACTACAGTCTGGGATCGCATGTGGCGGCGCTCGGCCTTGATTTTTCCAATGCCGCGATGGGAAAGGAATTCGCCGACGGCGTCTTCGTCGGCGAGCACGGCAGCTGGAATCGCAAGAATCCGGTCGGCTACAAGGTGATCTTCGTGCCGTTCCGCGACGGCCGTCCCGCCGGGTCGCCGGTGGATTTCGTTTCCGGCTTTCGCGGTGACGACGGCAAGACGCGCGGCCGCCCGGTCGGTGTGACCGTGGACCCGCGCGGCGCCCTCATCGTCTGCGACGACCTTTCGAACACCGTCTGGCGAGTAACGCCGGTCCGGGCTCAGAAGCCGTAGCCGCCTCGATTCCAGCGCTCCGCTCGAACTCTCGGAGCGATTCCGGATTCGGGATTACACTGGTCGAAGGCGAGCCAAGCGCGCACCTGGCTCCATGACTGCAATTCGTATCGAAGCGTGGAGGAAATCATGGCGACGACCCCTGTCCTGTTCATCGGTCACGGCAGTCCGATGAACACCCTGGAACTGAATCGGTACACGCAGGCGTGGCGTGCGCTTGGCAATATGCTGCCACGGCCGCGCGCGATCTTGATGGTTTCTGCGCACTGGTTCTTTGGCGCAACCGCGGTCACCGCGATGTCGAAGCCGCGCACCATCCACGACTTCTACGGCTTTCCGCAGGCGCTGTTCGACTTCGACTATCCCGCGCCCGGCGCGCCCGATGTGGCGCAGGAAATCGTTGACGTCGTGAAGCCTTACTGGGTAGGTCTTGATCGGGACCAGTGGGGGCTCGATCACGGGGCCTGGAGCGTACTCGCCCACCTCTATCCGGATGCCGATATTCCCGTGGTGCAGCTATCGATCAATGCCTTGAAGCCCCTCGATTACCACGTAGAATTCGGCACCAAGCTTGCGCCACTGCGAGAGCGCGGCATCATGATCATCGGCAGCGGCAATGTGGTGCACAACCTCAGGCGCGTGCAATGGGATCAGCCCGAGGCCGGCTTCGATTGGGCGCAGCGCTTCGATGAAGCGGCGCTGGAACAGATATCACGCGATCCCGGCGCCATCCTGAAGCTTGCCGAACACCCAGACTATGAGCTCGCGGTGCCGACCCCGGACCACTTCATCCCCTTGCTCTACGTCGCCGGCCTCGCCGCTGCCGGAGAAGGCCGCGCCGAGGCCCTCGTGCACGGCCACTCCCTGGGCTCGCTGTCGATGACCTGCTATGGCGTCGGTGTGGAGGCAAAGCCCGCCACGGACGGCGGCTCGGCGGCGACCTTGCCGCCGGGCGTGCCGCCAGAGCAAACTAATATCTGAGAGGCGACTAAGAGTGTCACTCCCACTCGATCGTCGCTGGCGGCTTGCCGGAGATGTCGTAGACCACCCGGTTGATGCCGCGTACCTCGTTGATGATGCGGTTGGATACCTTGCCCAGCAAATCGTGCGGCAGATGCGCCCAGTGCGCGGTCATGAAGTCCTGGGTCTGCACTGCGCGCAGCGCCACTACGTACTCGTAGGTGCGGCCGTCGCCCATCACGCCCACCGACTTCACCGGCAGGAAGACGGCAAAGGCCTGGCTGGTCTTGTCGTACCAGGAACGGCCTTCCTCGTCCTTGGCCGCACGCAGCTCGTCGATGAAGATGGCGTCGGCACGACGCAGCAGGTCGGCGTAATCGCGCTTAACCTCGCCGAGTATGCGCACGCCCAGCCCCGGTCCCGGGAAGGGATGGCGGTACACCATATCGTGCGGCAGACCGAGCGCCACGCCAAGTTCGCGCACCTCGTCCTTGAACAATTCACGCAGCGGCTCCAGCAGCTTCAGATTGAGCGTTTCCGGCAGGCCGCCGACATTGTGGTGGCTCTTGATGGTGTGGGCGCCTTTCTTGCCCTTGCCCGCGCTTTCGATCACATCCGGATAGATCGTACCCTGCGCCAGCCACTTGGCATTCTTCAGCTTGCCGGCTTCGGCCTGGAACACTTCGACGAATTCACGGCCGATGATCTTGCGCTTGGCTTCCGGATCGGTGACGCCGGTCAGGTGCTCAATGAACTGCGCGCTGGCATCGACATGGATCACCTTCACGCCCAGGTTCTTGGCGAACATGTTCATCACCATCTCGCCTTCGTTCAGGCGCAGCAAGCCGTGATCGACGAACACGCAGGTGAGCTGGTCGCCGATGGCGCGATGGATCAGGGCGGCGGCCACACTGCTGTCCACGCCGCCGGACAGGCCCAGAATCACCTCGTCCTTGCCGGCCTGCTTGCGGATCGCTTCGACCGCCTCGCCGATATAGTCCGGCATATTCCAGTCCGACTTGCAGCCGCAGATTTCGTGCACGAAACGGCCGAGGATGGCCTTGCCCTGCTGGGTATGCGTGACTTCCGGATGGAATTGCACCGCGTAGAAGCGGCGCTCCTCGTCGGCCATGGCGGCGATCGGGCAATTGTCGGTGGACGCCATCAGCTTGAAGCCGGGCGGCAGTTCGTTGACCTTGTCGCCGTGGCTCATCCAGACCTTTAACATGCCGTGGCCTTCCGGCGTGACGAAGTCGCTGATGCCGTTCAAGAGCGCGGTATGGCCGCGCGCACGCACTTCCGCATAGCCGAACTCGCGTACTTTGCCGGCTTCCACCTTGCCACCAAGCTGTTCCGCCATGGTCTGCATGCCGTAGCAGATGCCAAGGACCGGGACACCGGCTTCGAACACGGCCTGCGGGGCCCGCGGCGTATCGCCCTCGATCACCGAATTCGGGCCGCCCGAAAGGATGATGCCGGCAGCACTGTAATTGCGCACGAATTCATCGCTGACATCGTACGGGTAGACCTCGGAAAACACGCCGGCTTCGCGCACGCGCCGGGCGATCAATTGGGTGACTTGGGAACCGAAGTCGAGAATGAGAATTTTGGAATGCATGAAACGAGGTGGATAGGAAAAATCAGGGAGAATCCGGTGTGGCCTGCGTGACGCGATTGCGTCCACCGTCCTTGGCTGCGTACAGCGCCATGTCGGCACGGCTGATCAACTCTTCCGTAGTCGCGCTCGGGAACACGTCCGTCGACGCGACGCCGGCGCTCAGCGTCAGGTTCAAAGTGGTAAGTCCTATGGTTTCCGGTTGCGCGGCAACCGCCTGGCGCATGCGTTCGGCCACCGCCATCGCGGTCGCGCTCGACGAGCCGGGCAGAACGATCAGGAATTCCTCGCCGCCGTAGCGGCCGAGAGCTTCCTGCGGACGGATGCAAGAACGCAGCCGGCTGGCCACCTTGACCAGCACGGTATCGCCGGCCGGATGACCGTAGGTATCGTTGATCTTCTTGAAGTAATCGAGGTCCGCGACGATCAGGGAAAGCGGCAGACCTTCCTTGTCGCAACGGGCTGCCTCGATATTGAGGATGCGCATGATGGCGCCGCGGTTCCAGGTGCCGATCAACGGATCGATCAGCGACTTGCGGCGCAGGTTCTTGTTCTTCTTTTCCAGGTCGAGCTGCGAGGCGTTCATCGAGCGCAACTGCAGTTCGCGTTCGACCAGCACGGCCATATCCGCGAGCGCCTTGCCATCGTCATCGGAAAAGGCGCGCGGCACATAGTCGATCAGCATGACCGCCCCTGCCAGCTTTCGCTCATGCGTGAACACCGGGTGGGAAGCACAGAAGCGGATATACGGCGCCCCTGCGACGCAGGGATGCCGGCGCAGGGAAGGATGATTGCGCGCATCCGGAACCATTAGCGGCACTTCCGACGAAGGCATTGCGGCGCAAAAGGCCGCTTCCGCAGTAGCCACGGGCCGTTCGCCGCCCTCCGCTTCGGCGCCGAAAACCACCACGCAATGCGGCACGTCGAACAGGCGCGCTCCCAGCCGCTGAATACGCGCGATCTCCGGATCGACATCGGCCCGGCACGCGTCCGGGACCGGCATGCCGGTCCGGGCGAGGGCGGTGGGACCAAAGGTCGTCATGGCGGATTCAGGGGAGCGCGGCGCGCCGGCATCTCAGTCGGCCCGGTAGTTCGGCGCTTCCTTGGTGATCTGCACGTCATGCACGTGCGATTCGCGCATGCCGGCCGCGGTGATCTCCACGAACTCCGCCTTTTCGCGCAATTCCTCGATGGTCGCGCAGCCGCAGTAACCCATTGAGGAACGAATGCCGCCGATCAACTGATACAGGATGGCCAGCACGCTGCCCTTGTAAGGCACCCGCCCTTCGATTCCTTCCGGCACCAGCTTGTCGGCATTGTTCGACGCGTCCTGGAAATAGCGCTCGGCCGAGCCCTGGGCCATGGCGCCAAGGCTGCCCATGCCCCGATACGATTTGTAGCTACGCCCCTGGTAGAGGATCACTTCGCCCGGCGCTTCTTCGGTGCCGGCCAACATGCTGCCCATCATGACGGTCGATGCGCCGGCCGCGAGAGCCTTGGCGATATCGCCGGAGAAGCGGATGCCGCCGTCGGCGATGCAGGGAACGCCGGTGCCCTTGAGCGCTTGCGAGACATTGGAGATGGCTGTGATCTGCGGCACGCCGACACCGGCCACGATACGCGTGGTGCAGATCGAGCCCGGCCCGATGCCGACCTTGACCGCGTCCGCGCCATGCTCGACCAACGCAAGGGCCGCTGCAGCCGTGGCGACGTTCCCGCCGACCACTTCCACGTGCGGGTAATTCGACTTCACCCATTTCACGCGGTCCAGCACACCGCGATGATGACCGTGAGCGGTATCGACCACCAGCACGTCGACGCCGGCCTTGACCAGCAAGTCGATACGTTCGTCATTGTCCGTGCCGACGCCGACCGCTGCACCGACACGCAGATTGCCGTGTTCGTCCTTCGAGGCCTCCGGGTGTTCGGTAGACTTGAGGATATCCTTCACCGTCATCAGGCCGCGCAGCTCGAAGTCGTCTTCGTTGTTGACCACCACCACGCGTTCCAGGCGGTGCTTGCTCATCAGGCGCTTGGCCTCGTACATGTCCGCGCCTTCCCGGACGAAAATCAGTTTTTCGCGCGGCGTCATCTTGGCGCGCACCTCGGCGTCCAGTTCTTCCTCGAAGCGCAGGTCGCGGTTGGTGATGATGCCAACCACCTTCTTGCCTTCCACCACCGGAAAGCCGCTGATGCCGTGCTGGCGCGAGAGAGCGATCACGTCGCGGACCTTCATTGTCGGCGGGATGGTGATCGGGTCGCGCACCACGCCGGATTCGAAACGCTTGACCTTGGCTACTTCGCGGGCCTGATCCTTGGCGCTCAAATTCTTGTGGATGATGCCGATGCCGCCTTCCTGGGCCATCACGATCGCCAAGCGCGCTTCGGTGACCGTATCCATCGCCGCCGACAGCAGCGGAATGTTCAACGCGATGTTGCGCGTCAGGCGAGTTTGCAGGGAAGTGTCTTTGGGGAGAACGTCCGAATGGGCCGGCACGAGCAGCACGTCATCGAACGTGAGTGCTTTTTGGAGGAGACGCATAGTGATTCCTATAGGCGCAAAGCCGCATTATACAGAAAAGCCTGTAACTAGTCGTTTTCAGCACGCCTGTCACCGCGCGCCCGGCGCGGCGATTGACACGCCAGGCAAAGCATGGCGAAATCCAGTCTGACTTGGCTTACGGGAATTTTCATGACGCGCGTCTGCCTGCACCGTGCAATCGCCCTTCTCGCCGCTGTCGGCGCCCTCGCCATGGGCACGCCCGCCGCGGCGCAGCATGTCTGGCTGGATGAAAAAGGCGTCAAGCACTATTCCGACCAGCCGCCCCCTCCTTCGGTGCCCAAGAACCGCATCCTCAAGGGTCCGGGCGCAGAACGAAAAGCGGCGGAGCCCGCCGACCCTGCTCCCGCACCGCCGGCAGCGCAAACCCCGGCCAAGGCGCCGATGATGCTGGCTGAACGGAATGCCGACTTCCAGAAGCGGCGCGCCGAACAGGCGGAAAAGGAAAAGAAGGCGGCCGAGGAGGCCAGGCTGGCCCAGGAAAAGGCCAAGTCTTGCGAACGCGCCCGCAACTATCAGCGTGTCCTCGAATCGGGCGAACGGATCGCGACCACGGACAAAAACGGTGAACGTTCCTTTCTCTCCGACCAGCAGCGCGCCCAGGAGCTCCAGGAAGCCAGGCGCATGGTGCAGGACTGCAGATAGCGCCGGGCCTTTCGCGCTGGCGCGCATTGGGTTCCTAGGCGCTCAGACGCCCTTCCCTTTTTCCTGTTCCTTCTTGCGGGCCCGCAAGCGACGCGATTCCTTGGGATCGGCCAGCAAGGGCCGATAAATCTCCACGCGGTCGCCGTCTCGCAAGACCGTGTCCAGCGGCTTCAATTTCCCGTAAATGCCGGTGCGCCAGTTCGGCAGGTCGATTTCCGGCGCGTCGGCCAGCACGCCGCTTGCGCGGATGGCCTGCTCCAGGGTGGCGCCGACAGGCACTGTCAGGGCACGCAGAAACTGGCGCTGCGGCTGCGCGTAGCATACCTGGATGCCGATACTGCCCTGCTCAGCCATAGACCGCTTCCGCCCGCTTGGTGAACGAATCGACGAAGCTGTTGGCGATCATGTGGAACACCGGGCCGATGAGCTGCTCCAGGACCCTGCTGGAAAACTCATAGTGCAGATCGAAGTCGATCCGGCAGGCGTCCTCGCGCAGAGGCTTGAAGGACCAAGTGCCGTCGAGATGCTTGAACGGCCCTTCGCGCAAGGTCATTTTCATGAGGGTCGGCGGCGTGTTGATGTTTTCCGTGGTGAACGTCTGCTTGACCCCGTGGTAATTGATGGAGAGAGTGGCCACCAGCCGGTTGTCCGCGCGTTCCAGCACATTCACCGCCCCGCACCAGGGGAGAAATTTGGGATAGTCTTCGACCCTTTCCACCAGCGCATACATCTGCTCTGCGCTGTAACCCAGAAGGACGGATTTGTGTACGACCGCCATCGATTAGCACCGTTTGTTAAAATGCGAAGTTCAAATTCTAACCGACCATTCCCTAATGCTTCTCCATGACCATTGCCGACAATAAAAAAGCCTTCCACGATTACTTCATCGAGGAACGCTTCGAGGCAGGCATGGCGCTGGAAGGCTGGGAAGTCAAGGCGATCCGTGCCGGCCGCGTGCAGTTGAAGGAATCCTACGTGATCGTGCGCCAGGGCGAGGTTTACCTGTTCGGCGCGCACATCAGCCCGCTGCCCACCGCCTCCACCCACATTCGCCCCGACCCGGTGCGCACCCGCAAGCTGCTACTGAAAGCCGAGGAAATCAAGAAATTGATCGGCAAGGTCGAGCGTGCCGGCTACACCCTGGTGCCGATCAACCTGCATTATTCCAAGGGGCGGATCAAGTGCGAAGTGGGTCTGGCCAAGGGCAAGAAGCAGCACGATAAGCGCGACACCACCCGCGAACGCGACGTTCAGCGCGAAATCCAGCGCGCCATGAAGCAGAACCGCCGATAAAACCTTGATCAGGTGCTACGGAACGCCGGCTTGCAAGTCGGCGCCGTTGCGCAGGCGCGGGACCTCTCCCACGCTTGAGATTCCTCGTCGCTGCACTCCTCGGAACGACGCCGTGCCCGCCGCGGCTCAAGTCGATTAAGTCTTTTGCGACTTCACCACCTGCATCGCGCCCGCGATCAGGCCGCTGATATCGCTCATGTTGGCCGGCACGATGATGGAGTTATTGGTCTTGGCCAATTGGGCAAAGGCGTTCACATATTGTTCCGCGACCTTCAAATTCACGGCATCCGAACCGCCCGGTTCGCGAATCGCCGCCGCGGTCTTGCGCAAGGCTTCGGCGCTAGCTTCGGCGATGGCGAGAATGGCCGCCGCCTGCCCTTGGGCACGGTTGATCGCGGCCTGCTTTTCGCCCTCGGATTTCGCAATTGCCGCTTCACGCTCGCCGCTGGCGATATTGATCTGTTCCTGCTTGCGTCCTTCGGAAGCGGCGATCAGGGCACGCTTCTCGCGCTCGGCGGTGATCTGCGCCTGCATGGCGGTGAGAATTTCCTTGGGCGGGGTCAGATCCTTGATCTCGTAGCGCAGGACCTTCACGCCCCAGTTGGTGGCCGATTCGTCGATGGCGCTGACGATGCTCTTGTTGATGTGGTCGCGTTCCTCGAAGGTCTTATCCAGTTCCATCTTGCCGATCACCGAACGCAGCGTGGTCTGCGCCAATTGCGTGATGGCGGCGATGTAATTGGACGAACCGTAGGAAGCACGCATCGCATCCGTCACCTGGAAATACAGGATGCCGTCGACCTGCAACTGCGTGTTGTCCTTGGTGATGCAGATCTGGCTGGGCACGTCGAGCGGGATTTCCTTCAGCGAATGCTTGTAGGCGATGCGGTCGATGAAGGGCAGCACGATGTTCAGGCCGGGACCGAGGGTGGCATGGTATTTCCCCAGCCGCTCCACTACCCAGCCGTGCTGCTGCGGCACGACCTTGATGGTCTTGATGACAAAGACGACGGCGACGATGAAAAGCACCAGGCTGACAGTGCCAAAGCTAAAACCCATAAGTGTCTCCCTTTCGTGATCAATATTTCGCCCCATCAGGCATTGGCAACGATCAGACGGCTGCCCCGGACTTCGCGTATGACAAAGGTGCCCGGCTTTGCGCTGGCGCCGGCCTGCAGTTCCACGTCCCAGTTCGCGCCGCGATACGTGACGCGCGCCACATGCGCACTCCCGGCCTGGCGCCAGGATTCCACCTCGACGGTCTGGCCGATGTCGAGGTTGATATCGGGGTTGCGCGCGGCATCCGTGCCGCCGGTTCTTGCCGCCTTGATGCGCCGGAGTCCATAGGTGGCGACGGCGCCTACCGCACCGGCAATCAGCAATTGGGTCGACACCTGGGCACCCGCCAAGGCCGCCGCTCCCCCGGCGGCAAAGCCCAGTCCGATCATGAGCAGGTAGAAGCTGCCGGTGAACATCTCCAGGACCACCAGAACTCCGGCTCCGGCCATCCAGATCAGCCAGTCGCTCATTCATCCCTCCTTGAAGCGCAAACGACAGGACGCGCGGAAAAAGAAAAACCCCCGTGCCCCGAGGGACAGCGAGGGTTCAATACAACCACGTACCACTGTTTTTGTTGGTTGTTGTCTGACATCAATACGGTGCGAGTCTAATCCAAAACATTCGGAGTTTAAATGCTTTTGTGGCTGGATTTGTGTGCTTGCAACACATGACAGAAAAAACGCGAGCACAAGGCTCGCGTTTTTCTCTCTTAGCGGCTTGCCTTACTTCGCGTCCGCCAGCTTTTGCCAGGTATCGATCACCGTATCGGGATTCAGCGAGATCGAGGCAATGCCTTCCTTCATCAGCCATTCCGCGAAGTCCGGATGGTCGGACGGGCCCTGTCCGCAAATGCCAATATATTTGCCTTGGGCGCGGCAGGCGGCGATGGCATTCTTCAGCAAGGCACGCACCGCTTCGTCGCGCTCGTCGAAATCGGCCGCCAGCAATTCCATGCCCGAGTCGCGATCGAGACCGAGCGTCAACTGGGTCAGGTCATTGGAACCGATCGAGAAGCCATCGAAATGCTCCAGGAACTGCTCGGCCAGGATGGCGTTGGAAGGCACTTCGCACATCATGATCAGGCGCAGCCCGTTGTCGCCACGCTTCAGACCATTCTTCGCCAGCAGGGCCACGACCTTCTCGGCCTGTCCCAAGGTGCGCACGAAGGGCACCATGATCTCCACATTGGTCAGCCCCATGTCGTTGCGCACACGCTTCATGGCCTGGCATTCCATTTCGAAGGCTTCAGCGAAGTCCGTCGCCAGGTAGCGCGCCGCGCCGCGAAAGCCCAGCATCGGATTTTCCTCGTCCGGCTCGTAGCGCGATCCGCCGATCAGCTTCTTGTACTCGTTCGACTTGAAGTCCGACAGACGCACGATGACGGGCTTCGGATAGAACGCCGCTGCAATCGTGGCGATGCCTTCGGTCAGCTTGTCGACGTAGAACGCCTTCGGCGATGCATGGCCGCGCGCGACGCTTTCAACCGCCTTCTTCAGATCGGCATCGACGTTCGGGTACTCCAGAATCGCCTTCGGATGCACGCCGATGTTGTTGTTGATGATGAACTCGAGTCGCGCCAGGCCGACGCCCGCGTTCGGCAACTGCGCGAAGTCGAACGCGAGTTGCGGATTGCCGACGTTCATCATGATCTTGACCGGGATCTTCGGCAGTTCGCCGCGCTGCACTTCGGTCACTTCGGTTTCGAGCAGGCCGTCGTAGATCTTGCCTTCGTCGCCTTCCGCGCACGACACCGT
>JAEWBA010000044.1 GCA_023391395.1 Pseudomonadota bacterium | reverse complement strand
ATGACGGACCCCGGCAAGGTGATCGGCTTTCTCGATCTTGCCGGCAACTGGGATCCTTCGCTGGCCTTTGTGATGGCCGGTGCAGTCGGTGTGGGGCTGATGGCATTTCGCACGGCCACGAGGCGGGAAACCTCGCTGCTCGGTGAACAAACGTGCTTGCCCACGGCAAGGCGCATCGATCGCCGGCTGATCCTGGGAAGCCTCATCTTCGGTACCGGCTGGGGCCTGGCCGGCATTTGCCCCGGTCCAGCCTTGGTCAATCTCGGCAGCGGCACGCCGCAGATGTTTACCTTCGTGCTCGCCATGTTGGGCGGAATGATTGCATTCGAACTGATCCAGAGATTGCCGTCGCGCCGGGAAGAGCAGGTGGCAGAATAGCCGATACCCCCAGCCGCTTGGCGCAGATGCATTTAATGCCCACGATAATGCCCACGAGCGGGAGACGCGCATGTTGATCAGTGCGCTTCTGGGCATGGCGATCGGTCTGGTGATGGCCTTGACTGGCGCGGGCGGCGGTATTCTCGCGGTGCCCGTGCTCGGCTTCGGTGCCGGCTTGAGCGTAGCGGTGGCGGCACCGATCGGTTTGCTGGCCGTGAGTGTGGCCGCCGCACTCGGCGCCTTGCTGGGCTTGAGGCAAGGCCAGGTGCGCTACAAGGCTGCGCTGCTGATCGCCTTTTGTGGCATGGCGATGGCTCCGGGCGGCTTGTGGCTGGCCCAACGTACCGATAACCGCTGGCTCAGCTTGCTCTTCGCTTCCGTCCTGATGTATGTCGCTTATCGTGGCTTGCACGATGCCGGCCGGCCTGGTGTCGGCTCCCGGCCGCCGCCTGCCTGCGTCCGCGACAGCAGTACCGGGCGCTTCATCTGGACTGCGCTCTGCGCACGTGTGCTAGCCGCTGCCGGCGCCGTCGCTGGAGCGCTGTCCGGCTTGCTCGGTGTCGGCGGCGGCTTCGTGGTGGTGCCGGCGCTGCGACGCTACACCGATTTGCCCATGCCCTCAGTGCTCGCGACCTCGCTGGCGGTAATTGCCTTGATCACTGCCAGTGGCGTTGTGTCGAGTGCACTGGCCGGATCGATGAACTGGGTGATCGCCTTGCCCTTCACCGCCGGTGCGGTCGGTGGAATGCTGGCGGGCCGTCTGCTCGCCGGTCGACTGGCAGGTCCTCATCTGCAAAAGGCATTTGCGGTACTTGCGGCCGGTGTTGCCGGGGGAATGATGATTAAGGTCTTGCTTTGAGAGGGACCGCGATGAGCGGAAATCCGATTGAGGCTCGACATCAATCTTCGACTTAATACCTCCAGCCTTGCGGCGGCAAAGCGTGTGAGTTCCTGCCATGCCGCGATACGTCCCGAATGGCACGGCTTATGCAAGCCAAGGCTGTATTGCTTGGAGGAGGCATTTTCAGGCGGAGATGTCAGCTCGTATGCGAATTGCCCAGGTCGCGCCAATCTTCGAGAGCGTTCCCCCGAAGGCCTATGGCGGTACGGAACGCGTCGTTTCCTATTTGACAGAAGAGCTGGTTCGGCAAGGCCATGAGGTGACCCTGTTCGCAAGCGGCGATTCCCTGACTTCAGCACGCTTGGTATCCCCCATCGATCGTGCCATCCGCGCCGACCCGCGCAACCGATGGCTGGCCTATCACGAGATCCAGATGGACATGGTGGCGGAGCTAGCCGCGGAATTCGACGTCATCCACTTCCATACCGATTATTTGCATTTTCCGCTGGCCAGAAGACTGGGCGTGCCCAGCGTATCGACCTTGCACGGTAGGCTCGACCTGCCGGAACTGCCGCCGGTGTACCAGCGCTTTTTCGATTTGCCGCTGATCTCCATTTCAAAGAGTCAACGCCGGCCCATGCCCTGGGGCGACTGGCGCGGTACCGTGTATCACGGCTTGCCGCGCCACCTGTATTCGTTTTGCGGGACACCAGACAATTACTTTGCATTCGTCGGGCGTATCTCGCCGGAAAAGGGAATCGATCGCGCCATCGCCATTGCGAAAGCCTGCGACATCCCGCTTTACATCGGCGCCAAGATCGATGCGGCGGATGAAACCTATTACAAGGAATGCATCAAGCCCTTGCTGCAGCACCCGCTGATCGAATATCTGGGTGAGGTGAGCCAAAGCGAGAAGCGGGAATTGCTGGAGCACGCCAAGGCCCTGCTGTTTCCGGTCAACTGGCCCGAACCATTCGGGCTGGTCCTGATCGAATCGTTTTGCTGCGGCACTCCAGTCATCGCTTACCGACATGGTTCGGTCCCAGAAATCATGGAAGACGGAGTCACCGGCTTTTTAGTAAGCAAGCAGGACGAGGCCATCCTTGCCGCTCGCCGCATCGACACGATAGACAGGCGAGGCTGCCGAGCCGTATTCGAACGCCGATTCACGGTGACGCGCATGGCGGAAGACTATCTGCGTATATACCGGCAAATTGTGTCCGATCCTCTTCGCATGAGCGCCGGCGCTTGAATCGAGGCAGGGGACGATCCATGGTCGAAAAAGTGCAAGTCGAGGAGCAGTGGTACATCCTGGCGACTGCTTCGCCGGCCGACGAACGCCGGCGCGTTCTCAAGCACAACGACATCTTCGGCTTGTTCGATCGCTTCGGCGACATTCAGCCTATCGGACTGGGCGAAGAGGGGATTTATCACGGCGATACTTGTTTCCTGTCGCAGGAAGAATTGCGGATCGGCGGAAGTCGGCCGATGTTCCTCAACTCCACGGTGAAGGATGATAACGGCCTGTTCATCATCGAGTTGATGAACCCGGATCTTGGCGGAAAAGGAGAGCCTCCCATTCCGAAAGGCATCCTCCATATTTTCCGCGCCAAGCTGCTCTGGAACAATGCCTGTTACGAACACATCCGGGTGGTGAACTTCGGCCTCGAGCCGGTCGAGACCACGCTCTCCATGGAATTTGGCGCAGACTTCAAGGATATCTTCGAAGTGCGCGGCTTCGAGCGCGCGAAGCGCGGCGAACAGCTAGCGCCGCATGTCGAAAGCAAGGAACTGTTACTTGCGTATCGAGGACTCGACCAGATCCTGCGCCAGACGCGCATCAGCTTCGATCCCCCGCCCGCCACATTGAACGCCGAACGCGCCGATTTTCCGATTTCGCTCCGGCCGAAGCAGGAAACGCACTTCTACGTCACCATCGGCTGCGAACGAGGGAGTTCCCAGAAGGCGCCTACCGATTACTTCACCGCTTTCACCCGAGTCGGAACCGAAACCGAGCAACGCCTGGACAGGCGCTGCAAAATCGTCAGCTCCAATCCGATCTTCAACAACTGGATCGACCGCTCCACCGCCGACCTGGTGATGCTGTCCACCTGCCTGCCGCAGGGCGACTATCCGTATGCCGGCTTGCCCTGGTATTCGACCACCTTCGGCCGCGACGGCATCCTGACTGCGCGCGAGTGCCTGTGGATCGATCCCACCATGGCCAAGGGTGTGCTTGCATTCCTGGCCGCGACCCAGGCGAACGAATTCGACCCTGCGCGCGATGCCGAACCCGGAAAGATCCTGCACGAGGCGCGTCAGGGGGAACTGGCCGAACTCAACGAAATTCCCTTCCGCCGTTATTACGGGACAGTGGATGCGACGCCCCTGTTCGTGGGACTGGCCGGCGCTTATTACGAGCGTACCGGCGATCTGGAATTCATCAGAGGCATCTGGGAAAACATCCGTCAGGCCTTGCACTGGATAGACCGTTACGGCGACCGGGACGGCGACGGCTTCGTGGAGTACGCGCGCTACAGTGAAACCGGCCTGGCGCAGCAGGGATGGAAGGATTCGCACGATTCCATCTTCCACAGCGATGGCCGGCTCGCCGACGCGCCGATCGCTTTGTGCGAGGTGCAGGGCTACGTGTACGAGGCCAAGCAGCGGGCGTCACGCCTTGCCGCCTTGCTTGGAGAATCGGCGCTGGCACGCGAGCTTTCCGCGGCTGCCGAACACTTGAAAAAACATTTCGACGAAGCCTTCTGGTGCGAAGAGATCGGTACCTATGCGCTGGCGCTCGACGGCGCCAAGCAGCAGTGCAAGGTCGCTTCTTCCAATGCAGGCCAGGTGCTGTGGAGCGGCATCGCCACGCCGGAGCGCGCGGCACGCGTGACCGACCGGCTATTGGCAGAAGACTTCTTCTGCGGCTGGGGGATACGTACCATTTCCCGCAACGAAGTGCGTTACAACCCGATGGCATACCACAACGGCTCGGTCTGGCCGCACGACAACGCGATCATCGCCGACGGCATGGCGCGCTACGGCTTCACCAGCAAGGCCATGGAAATCTTCAGCGCTCTGCGCGATGCCAGTCTGTACATGGACCAGCATCGTCTGCCGGAGCTATTCTGCGGCTTCGAGCGGCGGCCGGACGAGGGCCCTACGCTGTATCCGGTGGCCTGTTCGCCGCAAGCCTGGGCCGCGGCCAGCGTGTTCTATCTATTGAAGGCCTGCCTCGGTCTCTCCTTCGATCCCGACAAGCCGGAAATCCGCTTCCGCCATCCGCAGCTTCCGCATTTTCTCGAGACGGTCGAAATTCGCGAGCTGTCGATAGGCGGTGCCAGTTTCGATCTGCAGTTACAGCGCTATCCGAGCAACGTCGGCATCGTTATCCTGCGCAAGGAAGGCAATGCGGAAGTGGTAGTGGTGGCATAGCAGGCAAGGCGGTTCTCAAGCCTTCAGGTAGCGCTGGACGCCGCGCTTCTTCAACACCTCGCCCCAGGAATCGATCAGGTAGACCTCGCCGACCTTGTGCAGGACCACGCCGAACTGATCGCGCAGCATCTGGACTTCATCGTCGATCGCGTCCTTGTCATGCCCGGTGAGGTCGGCGATGGCGGAGCAGGTGGGGCGCTCGAGCAGATCGATTGCGGAGAGCAGAACGAACAGGCGGCGCGCGTCGCCGACTGGATATTGCGGTACGCCGAACTGGTTGCGTGCAATACTCATTGCTATCTCCCGCAAGAGAGGCAGGCCGGCAAGGCCGGGAATTATTTTTCGAAAGCGCGAGCCCGCAGCTTGAAGGCTTCCGTCCTGTCCTTGGCCGCGTCGCGTTCCATGGCATTGACACTGACCAGGATTGCCACTGCGCCTTCGACACGACCGATGGCGCGCTCTTCCCCGAGGCGGGGAAGCGCCTTGTCGGTGCGTTCGATCAGCTCACGGCAAGCTTCGTTGAGGGCACCGTAGGCGCGGCTGGTGATGCCGACATGGGCGTGGTCGGCGACTTCCTTGGCATCCTTGAGGTAGTAGCCGAGCAGGTCGGCGAGGCGGCGCGACTGCTGCGGCGCCAACCGCAAATCACGCGCCAGGCCATCGGCCAGTTCCGCAGGTGGCGCGCTGCGGCGCTCCGCGCGGGTCAAGGCCAGGCCGTGCGGCTGCAGGGCGGTCACCAGTTTTTCCAGCGCATCGAAAACGCGCATGTCCGCAAGCGCTTCTTCCTCGAGGGCGGCAGCGCTGCCGCTCAGCATGCGCGCGGCGGCCCATTCTTCGAAGCTCGGCGGCAAGGCGGCCAAGCCGGGGCGCGGCCAGGCAATCGCCATCTTGCGGTATTCCTCGTAGAGCTGGTGGTATTCGTCGTCGCTGAGCTGGATCTGGATACTGGGCATGGTCGTATTCGGCTTCGGGCTTGTGCTTGCCGCTTCAGGTGCCTGCACCCTCGGCGATCGGCTGGATCAGTGCCGCGCCCTCGTTGGCGACGCGATTGACGGCATGCGAAACGCCCCATGCCCGCATTGTATCGGCATCGAAGGGTTTCAGCAGCGCACTCAAGGCTTCGGAACCGTTGCTGCTCGTCGGATCGAGCCAGGCATCCCAATCTTCGCGCGCCAGCAATACCGGCATGCGGCGGTGGATGGGTTCGAGCACGCGGTTGGCCATGGTCGTGAGGATGATGCAGGTTTCCAGCGTCCCGTCTGCGTCGTCGATAGCCCTTTCCCACAGGCCGGCAAAGGACATGGGCAAATCGTCCTTGAGGGAAATGTAGAAGGGCTGCTTGGATTTTTGGCCGGGCACCGCTTTCCATTCGTAAAAGCCGGATGCGGGAATCAGGCAGCGCCGTTTTTTGAATGCCTGCCGGAACATCGGCTTTTCCGGGACGGTCTCGGCGCGGGCATTGAACAATAGCGGCAGAGTTGCAGGATCCTTGGCCCACGAGGGAATCAGGCCCCAGCGCATCAGGCTCGCGCTGCGCCCGTCCCGGGTGTCCCGGACGACGAGGATGGGCATGGTCGGCGCGATATTGAAGCGCGGCCGGAAATCGGGAACGAACAGGGCGCCGTACCACTTCTGCAGGTCGCCTGGCGCGTGCTTGAGAACAAAGCGTCCACACATGCCAGGCATTGTAGGACGTAAGCCGAGCAAGAGCGGCCAAAGCGCTCAGCCGGGCCGCGCCGCGTGCAGTGTTGCAAAAATGGGGTATTGCAGCGGTAAAAATTTCAGGCTCGGCCTTTTCGTGCCGTCATCGACCGGTCATCACCCCGGCATGTCGCAGCGGGCATGGTTTTCGCTGCCAGACAATGGCAGAGGAGCGACTCAATGAAAATTCGCCTGAAGAAACTATCGGAACAAGTCGTCGTCATCACCGGTGCCACCAGCGGCATCGGCTTGACCACGGCTCGGCGCGCCGCACGCCGCGGTGCCCGACTGGTGCTGGCCGCGCGCAACGAGGATGCACTCAGGCAGATCAATTTCGAGCTGGCCAAACAGGGATGCGAAGTGGCCTACGTGGTGGCCGACGTGGGTGTCGAGGAAGACGTGCGGCGCATCGCTCGCACCGCCATCGAGCGCTTCGGCGGATTCGATACCTGGGTCAACAATGCCGGCATATCCATCTTCGGGCGCCACGAGGATATTCCGCTGGAAGATCAGCAGCGCTTGTTCCAGACCAATTTCTGGGGCGTGGTGTACGGGTCACTGGTGGCAGTCGAGCATCTGAAACGGCATGGCGGCGCCTTGATCAATCTGGGCAGCGAAGTCTCCGACCGCGCGGTTCCGCTGCAAGGAATGTATTCGGCGTCCAAGCATGCGGTGAAGGGATTCACCGATTCCCTGCGCCTGGAACTGGAGGCCGAGGAAGCGCCGGTATCCGTCACTTTGATCAAGCCGGCAGCACTGGACACCATGTTCGTCGACCATGCCAAAAATTATCTGGAAGTGGAACCGCGCTTGCCGCCGCCGATCTATGCTCCGGAAATTGCTGCCGATGCCATCCTGCATGCGGCGGAGAATGTAAGGCGCGACATCTTCGTCGGCGGTGCCGCCAAGCTGGTGTCCTCAGGAGCTCATTACGCGCCGCGCCTGATGGACAGCTACATGAAACGCTTCCTGTTCAAGCAGCAGAAGACTGCCATTCGGGCACGCGACCGCCGTCACAACAGCTTGCATGCGCCCGGCCCGGACCTGCGCGAGCGCATGGGTAATGAAGGCCATGTGTTCGAGTCGAGCCTGTACACGAAGGCCGTCATGCACCCTAAAGCTGCAATGGCCGTCTGGTTCGGGGTCGGCCTCGCACTGGCGGCATGGTGGCGCAACCGGCCGAGCCCTCCGCAGCCGGCACGCTGAGGCGCCGCGAAAGCACCGCATCACTCCTGCTTGCGTCGCCCGGCGCCGACCCCACATCGAGAATATCCACTCACGAAATTAGGAAGGAAGTGTCATGGCACACTTTAGCGAACAGCAGCTCGCGCATCTGAAACAATTGCTGGACACACGCGAACAGGAATTGCGGGCCGACCTGCAACGCGAGGCAGCACAGAAGGATGACTATGTCGAGGTTGCGACTGAAGCGCCGGATCCTGGCGATTCCTCGTTTGCCAATCTCACTGTCGATCTCGGGAATGCGGCGGTCAATCGCGATATCGCCGAACTGCGTGCCATCGAAGCGGCGCGCCAGCGGATGGAGCATGGTGTTTACGGCGAATGCATCGATTGCGATACGCCGATTCCCTACGGACGCCTGGAGGTGCAGCCGACTGCGGAACGCTGCGCGCCATGCCAGGACATGTATGAGAAGACGCACGTCGATGCGCTGCGGGGCGCCACCATGTAGCGGTACCCTCGGCCGATTATCGCAATGCTTCGGCGATATGACGGATGCCGGCCAGGGCGCCGAGCGGAATGCCGATGTCGTTGCGTCGGCCCACCGAGGATTCAGCGGGATTGATGCGGATCAGCGGACAGCCCAGCTCCGCGCCGAACAGCCGCACAGTGGGAATGGCCGTGCCTGCGCCCACTTCGATGACGACCGGTCTTTGCAGTCGCGCCAGCCACGCATCCAGGCGCGATTGCTGGTGACGCGAATGCGATTCATCCCAGTCCCAATCGCCGAACATGAGGATGTTGGGACGGGCTAGGCCACCGCATGC
>JAEWBA010000021.1 GCA_023391395.1 Pseudomonadota bacterium | reverse complement strand
GTACAGGGTACGCACCACATAGACGGTGGCCGCCGCGACCGCCATGTCGGCGCGCGGACATTCCTGGGTGTCGATCACGCGGATTTCGATGGTATTGCGATCGAAGCGCGCAATCGCGCCGCGCGAGTTCAGCCATTCATGCTGCAGCACGCGCTCCGGATCGTGGGGGGCAATGTCGCGGTACATCGGCGCCAGGATAGTGTGTTCATACTCGGCGCGGCTGGAAACCGTTTCCGGCACCACCGCCCCGGCAATCGAGGGAATGCCCTCGGAATTGCCGCAGTAGGTCCGCATGCGGTAATCCGCGCAGCGCGCGTTGCGTCCCTCGACGATGGGCGAGCTGGCAGCCAGAGCCGGCAGGATGGGCAGCGCCAGCCGCACCGCCGCATGCAGGCGGGCGAATTCCGTATCGTTGGCGAAAGGCAGGTTGAGATGCATGCTCTGCAGATTGGCCCAGCCGTGGCTGCGGCAATCGAAGATCCGGTCGTAGGCCTTGTAGATCGCTTCGTTGCCGTGCCGCCAGAGCCGGGTTTCCTTGCGCGGATCCATCCAGGGATGCATGGCAGTGGGCATCAGTCGCGCATTGAATGCCTCCAGGAGCCTGTCGATCTGCCGCACTTCGCTTTGGAATGCCTCTGGCAGCATGCGCAGCGAAGCCGTCGGGCGCCGATTCTTGATTTCCACCACGTGCAGCACGAATTCGTTGGACCAGCCGAACATGCCGCGCGCCAGGTCATTGCACACCTCGCCGTCCGGCCCGCGCAGCAGACGGTCGGTGATCGGCCGCACCGACAGGCTGTCGCGGTCGACGATCATGAATTCCAGTTCGATGCCATAGGCGCTGAAAGCGTGCAGGGCATTGTGGGTAGGCTGCACTTCCGGGATCATGGTGCCGCCCTTCCTTTCCTGGCGTCGATGCGCTTCCTGAACACGCCCATGACTTCGCGATACAGGGCGTCGCCCAGTACGGCGTCCTCGTTGCCGGCGTCGACGTTCGGGTTGTCGTTGATTTCGATCACGTAATACTGGTTGCCGACCTGCTTCAGGTCCACGCCGTAGAAGCCGTCGCCGATCAGGTTGGCGGCAGCCAGTGCCGTCTGTATCACTTCGTCGGGCGCCTCGCCCACCGAGAGCGCTTCGACCCGGCCTTCGCGCTTTTGCTGACGGTCATGCTTGATGACCTGCCAGTGGCCGCGCGCCATGTAGTACTTGCACACGAACAAGGGCCGCCGGTCCAGCACCGCGATGCGCCAGTCGAAAGGCGTGGGCAGCCACTCCTGCGCCAGGATCAGCTCGGAGGATTTCAGCATCTGCTCGACCTTCTGATGCAATTGCCGTTCCGACTCGATCTTCACCACGCCCAGCGAAAAGGCGCCATCCGGCTGCTTGAGGATGCAGGGCAGGCCAAGCGTAGGGACGATGCGATCGGCATTGCCGCGATGGACCACCAGCGTCTTCGGAATCGGAATGTGATGGCGGCTCAGCAACTCGAAGAGGTAGATCTTGTTGGTGCAGCGCAGGATCGAATCCGGGTCGTCGATCGCCACCATGCCGGAATCGGCAGCGCGCCGCGACCATTGATAGGTCGGATGGTTGACATTGGTGGTATCGCGGATGAACAGGGCGTCGAAATCGGTGAGCCGCGAAGTGTCCCGGCAGGTGAGAATTTCAGCGGACATGCCGAGCACTCCGGCGGCGTCGCGGAACTTGCGGATCGCCTCGGCGTTGGAGGGGGCGGCGTCGCTCGCCGGATCGCACAGGATCGCCAGGGATGGCCTTTCGGCGGGCGGCTTGCCGTTGCGGATTTTTCGGGTCTGCAGATATTCCAGCGCCGCCTGCATGAAGAATGCGCGCCGGTGCTCCGGGATGTCGTCGGCGCTTCCGGCGCGCACGCTGCACAAATGCCAGCGGCCGTGCGCGCGTTCGAAGCGGGCGTGCAGGATGGGGGCGCGCAGGAGCTCGAAGATGCGCTGGCAGAGGTGTTCGTGGCGCTGATCGGGGTCGCGCCCGAAATAGATGTCGAGATCGAAGACTTCCGCTTCGGCCTGCGCGAAGGAAAATTCCTCCAGCCGTCCGAGCTGTTCCGCCAGCGCCGTGGCGAGATCCTCGGACTGCAATTCCTTGAGCGCCGCCACATCGGGCAACGGCTGATGACCACGCGCCTCGGCCAGCAGCGAGACGTAATATCCCTCGCTCTGGTAGCGGTAGGTGGAGCAAAGATTGAAAACCTTGGTGGCGGCATCGCCGCAGGCGGGATCAAGCAGGTAGCTTGGGGCGGGCAATACGCGTATGCCCGGAATGTCGTCGGGCCAGTCTTGTTCGCGGCTGACGACGAAAAGGATGTTCATGGTACGTCCCGGCTCGATGCGGCAGAGGCCACGGCGCGCTCCGACCGGCGACGGCAGGGCAGCCGGCGATGCGGCCATCGCCAGATGCGGCGCGCATGCCGGCGCGCCCCTCTCCCTGCAGCCCGGTCCTTCGCGCAAGCCATCATGGCGTCTCCCTGGGCGGATGAATGATCAACAGATTGGCATCGTGGGTGACGATGCCGAGCAGGATGGCCGCGGTGACGCGGTCCGCTTTCAGCCAGTATTCATGGGTACTCGCGTAGGGGTTGTTGGAATAGGGGTCGAGCACGCGCAGGAGGCGGCGCTCGCGGTCGTAGCCGCCGATGACGACGAAGTGCCCGGAGGGCATCCCGCGAATATCGTCCGGCACGTCGTCCGGGCCGAATTCGCGCGGCACACGGTACAGGAAAGTGGAGCTCAGTCCGGTGATCACCGGCAGCTTGCGGCGCAGGATGCCGCTGATCAGGCCGCGCGACAAATCGTGCAGGCGCAGGCGCCCGCCCAGCTCCAGGAACTCCAGGTAGCCGGTGGTGGCGTGCTGCAGCCGGTAATCCATCTTCATCTCGCGCTGCCGGCGCAGCCGCTCCGCGATGTCCCTTTCGCCCTTGCCGAACCAGGTCGGGTCGAACACCGTCAGGTTGTAGGTATAGATGGTTGCCTGGTAGCCCTTGCGCAGCGCATCGCAGGCGAGGAAGACCGCGAAGGTGCCGCCGTGCTCCAGCCGACCGGTGCGCGCGATGACTTCCTCCAGCGACTCTTCTTCGCCCCAGTAGCGGTATACCGCATGCAGGCAGGTCGGCCCGCAGGTGGTTTCATCGGGCTGGGGCAGGATGCGTAGCGGTAGTTGTAAGGTGCTGGTGCTCACGGCGATGCGGTATTCAGGGACGGGCAAGACGGGCCCGCAAGAGCCCGAAGCGGATTGCGTTCGAGCACCTTGCATTTTCAGTGCCAGACGGCCGGGCCGCGGCGAAGGCGTGTCTCTATGCAATGCGTTTCTTCCCAAGCGCAGTACCGTGACGGCGCTTCCGATTCAGCCCGTTGGGAAGCGCTGCCGTTTCAGGCCCCATCGCTTTGTTTCCGGCAGCGCATTTCGCCTTGTCCCGAAACAGGCGAAAACCTCGTCCCTCTCGGGATAGGCTCTAAAGACCGGCGTGCCTTGTAAAAGTTTCCACCGATTGCATGCTTGCTCTTTGTAATTCCGAAAAAGTCTTCCTGCGGACCGGCTCGGTGCGGCGGGCATGGAGAGTGCATGGGTGCAAGCGGTTTTGTAGGAGGAGCAGGTATGACACGCACTGTATTGATTCTCTTCTGGCTCGCTTTCGCCACTCTGCTGACC
>JAEWBA010000324.1 GCA_023391395.1 Pseudomonadota bacterium | reverse complement strand
TGCGTGCACTGCGCGGACCGCTGCAGTCGCCAGTGTCGATACGACGATTGCCGATGTAGACGCCGTCGGTGCCGGTCATGCCCACGCGCAGGCCGTTGGTGGCAATGATGTGGGCGATCAACCTGGTAGTCGTGGTCTTGCCATTGGTGCCGGAGACGGCCACTACCGGGATGCGTCCGTCTTCGCCGTCGGCGAACATGGTGGAAATGATCGCTTCGCCGACCGGGCGGCCCTTGCCGTAGGAGGGCTGCAGGTGCATGCGCAATCCGGGCGCAGCATTGACTTCGACGATGCCGCCGCCCTGCTCTTCCAGCGGCTGAATCACGTTCTCACACACCACATCGACGCCGCAGATGTCCAGACCGACCATCTGCGCCGCCTCCACCGCGCGCGCGGCGACGTCGCGATGCACGTCGTCGGTGACGTCGGTCGCGGTGCCGCCGGTGCTGAGGTTGGCGTTGTTGCGCAGCGCCACCAGCACGCCCTTGTCGGGAATGCTTTCGGGGCTGTAACCGTGCTGCGCCAGGGTGGCTTTTGCAATCGCATCGAGCCGGATCTTGGTCAGCGAGGTGGCATGCCCGTCGCCGCGCAAGGGGTCGCGGTTGACCTGCTCGACCAGCTCGGCGATGGTGTGCACGCCGTCGCCGATGACTTGCGGCGGCGCGCGGCGCGCGGCCGCCACCAATTGGTTACCGACCACCAGCAGGCGGAAATCATGGCCGGGCAGGTAGCGCTCGACGATCACGTTGGAGCTGATGCGCGAAGCGACTTCATAGGCGGCCAGCACTTCCTCGCGGCTGCTGATGTTGACGGCCACGCCCTTGCCCTGGTTGCCGTCGCGCGGCTTGACCACCACGCGCCCGCCCAGTTCGACGGCAACCGCCCAGGCTTCCTCGGCACTGGTCACGGAGCGACCGATCGGCACCGGCACACCGGCAGCGTGCAGCAGCTTCTTGGTCAATTCCTTGTCCTGGGCAATCGATTCGGCAATGGCACTGGTATTGTCGGTTTCGGCGGCCTGGATGCGGCGCTGGCGGCTGCCCCAGCCGAACTGCACCATGCTGCCCTCGGTCAGGCGGCGATAGGGAATGCCGCGCCGCACCGCCGCTTCGACGATGGAACCGGTGCTCGGCCCCAGGCGAATGTCCTCGTCGAGCGCGCGCAGGCGCTTCAAGGCATCGTCCAGGTCGAAGGGCATTTCCTTGAGCGCCGCTTCGCACAAGGCCTCGGCCAGCTCAAAGGCCAGGCGGCCGACCGCTTCCTCGGTGTACTCGACCACCACCTGGTACACGCCTTCATCCACGGTAGGCACGGTACGGCTGAAGGTCACCGGGCAGCCGGCGCGCGCCTGCAGCGACAAGGCCGCATACTCCAGCATGTGCGCCAGCGATAGCGGCTGCTTCTGGTCGTCCGGCACGAACTCGATTTCCGGAAAGCGTGCCCGCAGCCTGCCTTCGAACCCCGGTATCCTGCCAATGGCGCGCTCGCCGCTCTCGCAGGCCACGATGGCTTCGATGGCGGTGCGCCGGCTCCAGAGATTAGGACCGCGCAGGGCCCTGATCCGCGAAATCTTCATGAACTCGTTTCCCCAAAATGTCTTGTCGCGCTGCGGACGATCAGTGTGAGCTTAGCTGCCACGGCGCCGGTTCGGCCTGGCGCCCGTCGTAGGTTTCGATGCAGGCGCGGATCAGTTCGGCCGGCAAGCCCAGCGCCCAGGCCACGCCCACCGCAGCCAGGATGCCGGCGAGCCGGCCGGCATCTTCGGCCAGCAGCGGAATCGCCGCCAGTTCGGCAATCGGCTCCGCCTGCGCGCCAGTGGCCAGCATCACCCGGCCGGCGTCCGCGTACACAGCCCGTCCGCCCACGCTCAGGTGCTGCGCCAGCGCCTCAGTCGCCGGGCTCCGGGCAAACAGCAATACCTCGCCGTCGCAAAGCGGTGCCAGTTCCAGCACGCGCGCATCGTCTGCGTTCAGGACAGCCACGCCTTCGGGCAAGACCACGTCGACCTGGGTGCGCATGACCTTGGCCAGTTGCTCGGCATCTTCGACATAGAATTCCGGCAAGAGCTCACTGTCGTCCATGCCGGTCACCACGCCGACTTGGCAGCGGTCATAGGCCAAGCCTTCGGCCAGCATGACACGGCAGCCGTTTTCGATGACCGCGGCGCTGACGGCCCGGTTGAGCAGGATATTGTGCCCCGTCTCCCAGTTGGCGCGGTCGCCGCTCTCTACCAGGCGGTCATTCAGATAGAAACCTTCGCTGCAGGCCAGGCCGACATAAGCGCCGTGCATCTGCAGCAGGCGTGCCACCAGCTTGGCGACCAGAGGCCGCCCCTGGCTGCCGGCCACGCCCACCACCGGGATGCGGCCGCTTTCTCCTTCGTCGAAGAGATGATCGACGATCGCGCGTCCGACCGGACGCGGCTCGCCTTCGGCCGGCTTCAGGTGCATCAGCAAGCCGGGGCCGGCATTGATTTCAACGATGGCGCCGCCCTGCTCTTCCAGCGGGCGGCTGATGTCTTCCGCCACCAGATCCACGCCCGCGATATCCAGGCCGACAATGCGCGCGGCCAGCGCGGCGGTGGCCGCCACGTCCGGATGGACGCGGTCGGTGATGTCGAAGGCGACATTGCCGTGGCGCTGGATCAGGACCGTCTTGCCGGCCGGCGGCACCGAGTCGGGATTCAAGCCCTGGCGCTCCAGCACCAGCAGGATGGTCGGATCTTCCTCGTAGGTAATCAGGTTGAGCGGGAATTCCTCTTGCTCGCCGCGGCGCGGATCGGTATTGAGCTGTAAATTGATGAGCTGGGTGATGTTCGAGACGCCGTCGCCGGTGACGGTGGCGACTTCTCCCTTGGCCGCTGCAACCAGCTTGCCGCCCACCACCAGCAGGCGGTGTTCGACGCCGCGCACGAAGCGCTCGACCATCACTTCGCTGCCTTCGCGCTCGGCCAGCACATAGGCCGCCTCCACCTGTTCGCGGGTATGCAGGTCGGTGGAGACGCCGCGGCCGTGATTGGCATCGGACGGCTTGACCACGACCGGGGTGCCGATTTCCTGCGCCGCCTCCCAGGCGTCGTCGACGCCGTCGACCACGCGGCCTTCCGGCACCGGCACCCCGCAGGAACGCAGCAGGGTCTTGGTCAATTCCTTGTCGCTGGAAATGCTTTCCGCAATCGCGGGAGTACGGTCGGTTTCTGCCGTCCAGATCCGGCGCGCCCGCTCGCCATATCCCAGTTGCACCAGATTGCCTTCGTTCAGGCGGATGAAGGGAATGCTACGATCGACCGCGGCATCGACGATGCAGGCCGTGCTCGGGCCGATGCAGAGCGTATCTACCATGTCGCGCAGCCGCGCCACCGTGCCCGCCACGTCGAAGGGCTGGTCCTCGATGGCGGCCATCACCAGGTCGCGCGCGGCATACAAGGCGGTGCGGCTGACCTGTTCGTGACGCGCGCGCACCACCACCTTATAGACGCCACGCTTCGAAGTGCTGCGCGCCTTGCCAAAACCCGTTTGCATGCCGGCAAGGTTTTGCAGCTCGATCATGACGTGTTCAAGGATGTGGCCGGGCCAGGTGCCTTCGCGCAGGCGCAGCAGGAAGCCGCCGCGTTCACCCACACCGCAATGGTGCTCGATCAGGCCGGGCAGCCAAGCGGTCAGCCGCTCATAGAATCCGGGAATGGTGTTGGAAGGAGAGTCTTCAAGATCGCCGATGTCGATCCATGCTTCGAGGGCTGGACGGTAGGTCCAGATATTCGGTCCACGCAGAGAGATCACCTTGATGATCTCTATGTACTTATTATTCATGTTGAAGCTTCGGACGTTTGCGCCGACGCAAGATTGGAATTAAGTTCAGAAAGATACCGTGTCGGAATGCAGCAAAGCGAATCCGGCAAAAAGCAGGAAGGCAAGGCCAGAATCATTCTGAAACGCATCTAACTAACGCTTGAGCCCGCGATCGGTTTACCGGCTGCAAAAGATATCTCGGGCGCAGTAATATACTAGGTTTCGCAGGCTTTGGCCGTTTCCCCCACTTCCTGTGGTTTTTGCGCCATTCCACCAGATTCTCATGCTCCCAACCAATCAATCACTGCCGGATTCCTGGCGGGCCGATGCACAGTCTAGACT
>JAEWBA010000322.1 GCA_023391395.1 Pseudomonadota bacterium | reverse complement strand
GATGTAGGCTGCCTGCTCGTCGGTCAATTGGGTCAGTTGCGCGTTCAACTTCTTTAACTGCAGACGTGCCACCTTTTCATCGAGATGCTTGGGCAGCGTGTAGACGCCGACCGGATAGGCCGAGGTATTGGTGAACAGCTCGATCTGGGCGATGGTCTGGTTGGCGAACGAGGAGCTCATCACGTATGACGGATGGCCGGTGCCGCAACCGAGGTTCACCAGGCGGCCTTCGGCCAGGAGGATGATGCGCTTGCCGTCAGGGAAAATGACATGGTCGACTTGCGGCTTGATGTTTTCCCAAGTGTATTGCTTGAGCGAAGCGACATCGATCTCGTTGTCGAAATGGCCGATGTTGCAGACGATGGCCTGATCCTTCATGCGCTTCATGTGCTCATGCGTGATCACATGGTAGTTGCCGGTGGCGGTGACGAAGATGTCGGCATGCTCGCAGGCGTAATCCATGGTCACGACGCGATAGCCTTCCATCGCCGCCTGCAGCGCGCAGATCGGATCGATTTCGGTGACCCACACCTGTGCCGACAGAGCGCGCAGCGCCTGCGCAGAGCCCTTGCCCACGTCGCCGTAACCGCACACGACCGCGATCTTGCCGGCAACCATGACGTCGGTGGCGCGCTTGATGCCATCCACCAGCGATTCGCGGCAGCCGTACAGATTGTCGAACTTGGACTTGGTGACGGAATCGTTGACGTTGATCGCCGGGAAGCCGAGCCTGCCTTCCTTGTGCATCTGGTACAGGCGATGCACGCCGGTAGTGGTTTCCTCGGTGACGCCCTTGATGTGCTTCAAGCGCGTGGAATACCAGGTCGGGTCGGTCGCCAATTTCTTTTTGATCGAATTGAACAGGCACACCGCTTCTTCCGAATCCGGATTGGCCAATACGCTCTGATCCTGTTCGGCACGCGCGCCCAGATGCAGCAACAGCGTGGCGTCGCCGCCGTCATCCAGGATCATGTTCGCGTATTCGCCGTTCGGCCATTCGAAGATGCGGTGCGTGAAATCCCAGTACTGGTCGAGATTCTCGCCCTTGAAGGCGAACACCGGCGTGCCGTTGGCGGCGATGGCGGCGGCGGCATGATCCTGCGTGGAGTAGATGTTGCACGATGCCCAGCGCACCTTGGCGCCCAGCGCTTCCAGCGTCTGGATCAGCACCGCAGTCTGGATGGTCATGTGCAGGGAGCCCGTGATGCGCGCGCCCTTCAAGGGCTGGGATGCGGCAAATTCTTCGCGAATAGCCATCAGGCCCGGCATTTCAGTTTCTGCGATCTTGATTTCCTTGCGGCCCCAGTCGGCGAGACCGAGATCGGCGACGACAAAATCCTGGGATGGGGAAGCTTGCGACTGCAATACTGCGGCGTTCATCACGCCCTCCTTTCCTTGAATATGGGAAAAAGTAACGTGAGCGCCGTTGCGAAGAAGTGCCCAAGCCTGACACGGCGAAACACCGTGCTGCAACGCTCCTTGGGAGGGCAAATTATACAGCAGTTCGTTGGCGCGAATCGCTCAATGCGGGGCGGCCGCGGACTGCGTCGAGGTACGCTGGATATGGACCGCCGGCGTGCCAGGCGGGGTTTGCGCATGCGCCGGCGGCGAGACATGATCGGCGATCCAATTCAGCATGTCGTGCCAGATGCGGCGCACCTCCGCCGGCGCCGGCATGGCCTGCGCATTGGGCAGTTCGATGGTGATCACCGGGACTTTCTTGTGCATGCCGCTGTAATTGCCGAGTGAGCCGGGAAAGACGCCGACCCGGCTGAACCACAAGCGTCCGAAGCGCGTCGGCGGCGTCGCCGGGCCGTCCAGATCGAGCACTCCATAAGGCGCATGCACCGAGACGATGACATGCGGCCGGAAGCGTTCCATCTCGCCCATCAGCCACTGGCTTTCCGGCTCCGACAGCGGCGAGGGGCCGGGATAGCGACGCGGGTCCTTGCCGGTGCGCTTGGCCCAGTAGTAGGGTGCATCCTTGCGCCACCCCGGGGTCGGGAAATTGCGGTTGAGGTCGACTCCCTTGGCATTGACGCGCTGCGGCTTGGCCGCCAGCAAGCCGTCGGGATTGACCACCGGGGCCACGCTCCAGTGGAAATCGCGCGCCGCAGAAACGGGGATCATACGCAGCCATTGGAACACGATGGATGCCGAGGTCAGCTCATCGCCGTGCATGCCGCCTATCAGGAGCACGCGCACCGGCTCTTGGCGCGGCGTTGCCGCCGGAATCTCGCGAACCAGAATCGGAAAGCCCTGGTGCGACACGGCGCCGCTGGGCACCAGCGCGCCGGCCTGACAGTCCTCGGCCGATACGCCCGGCAGGCGCGGAGCCAAGCGCTTGCACCAGTCGCCAGCCGACTGCGAGCCGGCTGCAGCCAGAGCCGCCGACCACAGGAACATGCCCGCGATCAGCGCGGTGAAACGCAAACCTTGCAAGATGAACGAATCCTCGTCGGAATGCGGCTACAGCCCGGCCGCGGCACGCAAGGCAGCCGCCTTGTCGGTGCGCTCCCAGGTGAATTCCGGCTCGTCGCGGCCGAAATGGCCATAGGCAGCGGTCTTGGCATAGACCGGGCGCAGCAGGTCCAGCATCTGCACGATGCCCTTCGGACGCAAATCAAACAGTTCGCGCACCAATTCCGACAGGCGCTCGTCACTGATCTTGCCGGTGCCGAAGGTGGTCACCATCACCGAGGTCGGCTGGGCGATGCCAATGGCGTAGGACACCTGGATCTGGCAGCGCTTGGCCAGGCCGGCGGCGACGATGTTCTTGGCGACGTAGCGGCCAGCATAGGCGGCGGAACGGTCCACCTTGGACGGATCCTTGCCGGAGAAGGCGCCGCCGCCGTGCGGCGCCGCGCCGCCATAGGTATCGACGATGATATTTCGCCCGGTCAGGCCGCAATCGCCTTGCGGGCCGCCGATGACGAAACGCCCGGTCGGATTGATCAGGTAACGCGTGTTCTGCAGCCACTCCTTGGGCAGCACCGGCTTGATGATTTCCTCGATCGCCGCTTCCTCGATTGCCTTGTGCTCCATCTCGGGGCTATGTTGAGTGGACAGCACGATGGTATCGATTGCGACCGGCACGCCATCGACGTATTTCAGGGTGACCTGGGATTTCGCGTCCGGACGCAGCCAGGGCAGGCGGCCATCCTTGCGCAGTTGCGACTGGCGCTCGACGATGCGGTGCGCGTAGTAGATCGCGGCCGGCATCAATTCCGGCGTCTCGTCGCAGGCGTAGCCGAACATCAGGCCCTGGTCGCCGGCCCCCTGGTCGAGATCGATCCCCTTGCCCTCATCGACGCCTTGGGCGATGTCGGGAGACTGCTTGTCGTAGGCCACCAGCACGGCGCAGCTCTTGTAGTCGATGCCGAAATCGGCATTGTCGTAACCGATCTTCTTGATGGTGTCGCGCGCAACATGGATGTAATCGACGTTGGCGGTGGTGGTGATCTCGCCGGCCAACACCACCAGGCCGGTGTTGCACAGGGTTTCGGCGGCGACACGCGCCTTCGGATCCTGGGTCAGGATCGCATCCAGGATCGCATCGGAAATCTGGTCGGCGACTTTGTCGGGATGACCTTCGGAAACGGATTCCGAGGTGAAGAGATATTCATTTGCCATGGCAGGCTCCTTGTTGGATTGATCGACCATGTCGCGGCCATGCCCATGAGCCTGCGACGCTTTAGCGATATTTATATGCCGCCTCGCAAGTTGTCTGTTAACTCGGCGGATGTAACTTGTGTGCTATTTTACGCGTCTTCAAAAGTTTGACAAAACCCTTCCTTCTTGATGCTCCTCACCGCCTTCCGCCTGTTGTCTTTCCTGCCCCTATCAGTGCTGCACGGCATCGGCACGGCGCTGGGCTGGCTGGTCTACCTGGCGTCGCCTTCCTATCGCAAGCGGCTCAAGCGGAATCTGGCGCAGGCCGGATACGAAAAGCATCTTTCTGCCGCCATCGGCGAAGCCGGCAAGAACGTTCTCGAGCTGCCTTTCGTCTGGTGCGCCGCGCCGGAGCGCGTGCTGAAGACGGTGCAGATCGAGAACTGGCAAGTGGTGGATGAGGCGCTGGCCGCAGGACGCGGGCTGATCTTTCTGACCCCGCACCTGGGGTGCTTCGAAGTTTCCGCGCAGGTGGCGGCGGCCCGGATGCCGCTCACCGTGCTGTACCGCCCGCCGCGCAAGGCAGCGGTAAAGCCCCTGGTCGAAGATGCGCGGGCACG
>JAEWBA010000292.1 GCA_023391395.1 Pseudomonadota bacterium | reverse complement strand
GGCGACTTCCATGTCAGCGGAACCATCGTCAAGGGCAAGTTGAACTACGCCCCGACCGAATTCGCCCCAGGCGGCAAGGCCCCGCTTTGGCCGCTGATGGAAGACATCGACGGCAGCATCGTCTTCGACCGCACCCGTATGGAGATCAACGCCACGGCGGCGAAGACCCAGGGCGTCGCGGTAACGGACGCCAAAGCCGTTATCCCCGACTTGCTGGCCGATGCGCCGATGCTCAATGTCGATGGCGTGGCGGCCGGCGCCTTGCAAGACTTCGTGCGCTATGTCAATGGCAGCCCGGTGGGCGAGTGGATCGGCCACTTCACGGAAGAGACGCGTGGCAGCGGCAATGCCAAGCTGGCGCTGAAGCTGCAAATGCCGCTCCACCATGCGGTCGAAACCAAGGTGCAGGGCGCGCTGCAGTTTGCCGGCAACAACGTGGTTCTGCAAAACGTCATGCCGCCCCTGGCCGCCGTCAACGGCAAGCTCGAATTCAATGAAAAGGGATTCACTCTGGCCGGCATGAAGGCGGCCTTCCTGGGCGGGCCGGTCAATATTTCCGGTGGCACCCAGCGCGACGGCAAGATCGCCATCCGCGCCGAGGGCAGCCTGACGGCGGAGGGCGTGCGCAAGGTCTATCCGATGCCGGTCACGCAACGCTCGTCCGAGCGTATCACCGGCGGCGCCCGTTACAGTGCCTCGATCCGCGTCAAGGAGGGCAGGCCGGAAATCGTCGTCGAATCCAATCTGCTGGGTCTGGGACTGGACTTCCCCCAGCCTTTGCGCAAGGCGGCCAACGAGGCCATGCCCTTGAAATTCGAATTGCTCAGCCTGCCCTCGGGCGAAGCGGACCTGCGCGACGAGATGAAACTTTCCCTTGGCATCGCCATCCAGGCTTACTATGAGCGCGAAAAGGCGGCGGGCAAGGATGGCCAGTGGCGCGTCCTGCGCGGCGGCATCGGCGTCAACGAAGCCGCGCCGCGGCCCGACAGCGGCGTGATCGCCAATGTCAACATGCCTTCCCTGGATCTCGACGCCTGGAGCCGCGCCGTCAGTTCGGTGATTTCCGCCAACAAGCCGGCCGGTCCGAGCCAGGGCGATGCGCTGAACGTGGGGCAGTACATCGAGCCGGAAGTGCTGGCGGCGCGCGCCACCGAACTAATCGTGCTGGGCAAGAAGCTCGACCACGTGGTGGTGGGCGCCTCGCATCAGGACGGCGTATGGCAGGCCAATATCGATTCGGCGCAGGCGTCCGGTTATGTCACCTGGAACGAATCACGCTCCGGGCGCGGCATGGGGCGCGTCACCGCCAGACTGGCTTCCCTGGTGATTCCCGAGTCGGCGGCCGAGGATGTGACGGAATTGCTGGAAGGGAAGAACGAAACCACTCAAATGCCGGGCGTGGACATCGTCGCCGAGCGCTTCGAACTCTTCGGAAAGAAGTTCGGACATCTGGAATTGACGGCCAATAATGCGCGCGGCCCGAATGGCCGTGAATGGCGCATCAGCAAGCTGATCATCGCCAATCCCGACGGCGAACTGAAGGCGACCGGCAAATGGGGGCGCAAGGATGGCGCCAGCATCACCGATCTTGCCTATACGCTGGCCATTGCCGATGCCGGGCGCCTGCTGGATCGTTTCGGCTTCGCCAATTTGCTGCGCGGCGGTAAGGGCAAGATGGAAGGCAATCTGAGCTGGAAGGGCTTGCCGTTTTCGCTCGACATCCCGACCCTGTCGGGGCAGTTGCAGCTCAATCTGGCCGCCGGCCAATTCCTGAAAGTCGATCCGGCCGCCGCCAAGTTGCTCGGAGTGCTGAGCCTGCAATCGCTGCCGCGCCGGCTGTCGCTGGATTTCCGTGACGTGTTTTCCGAAGGGTTCGCCTTCGACAATGTCAGCGCGACGGCGACCATTGCCCAGGGCAATGCCAAGACCGAGAATTTCAAGATGCGCGGCCTGGCGGCAACAGTCCTGATCGACGGTGCGGTGGATATTGCAAAAGAATCGCAGAACCTGCGCGTGGTGGTGATCCCCGAGATCAATGCCGGCGCGGCCTCGGTCGTCTACGGCCTGGCGGTCAATCCGGTCATCGGGGTAGGCACCTTCCTTGCACAGTTGTTTCTGCGCGATCCCTTGATGAAAGCGTTTACCTTTGAGTACAAGGTGACCGGCCCGTGGAAGGATCCGGTCGTGACTCGTCAGGCACGTGCTCCTGCGCGCAAGGACGAAGAAGTGGCGGCCGGCTCCGGCCCATCGAACTGAAGGAAGAACATGATGCAAAATCCGAGCAGAATCGCCGCGGTGCAGATGGTATCGACGCCGCATGTCGAAGAAAATTTTGCTACCGCCCGCCGCTTGATCGCGCAGGCCGCGGAGCAAGGCGCGCAACTGGTGCTGCTGCCGGAATACTGGCCGCACATGGGCATGAACGAGGAAGACAAGCTCGGGCATGCCGAGCAAGTCGGAGCGGGACCGATCCAGGAGTTCATGGCTGCCACCGCGCGCGAACATGGCATCTGGCTGATCGGCGGCACCCTGCCCATGGTCTCGCCGGAAGCGGGCAAGGTCTTGAATGCGACCCTGGTCTACGATCCGAGCGGCCTGCATGCCATGCGCTACGACAAGATCCACCTGTTCAGCTTCACCAAGGGGACCGAATCCTACGACGAGGCGCGCACCATCATGCACGGGGCCCAGGTTGTGGCGTTCGACGCGCCCTTTGGCCGGGTCGGGCTGTCGATCTGCTATGACTTGCGCTTTCCGGAGTTGTATCGCGCCATGGGCGACTGCGCCCTGATCGTGGTGCCGGCCGCGTTTACCTACACCACCGGACGCGCGCACTGGGAAATCCTGCTGCGGGCGCGCGCCATCGAGAACCAGTGCTACGTGCTCGCCGCCGCCCAGGGAGGCAGGCACCCGAACGGCCGCCGTACCTGGGGGCATAGCATGCTGATCGACCCTTGGGGAGAGGTGAAAGCCGTGCTGCCCGAAGGCGAGGGCGTGGTAGTGGGCGACATTGATACGGCCGAGCTGCTGCGCGTGCGCGAAAGCTTGCCTGCCCTCAAGCATCGCCGGCTGTGAGCGAGACCCGCCGGCAACGGCACCGGAACAGATGATCTACAATCGAAGCATTCCTGAACCGTTTCGACCTGCGCGCGCAAGCGCGCAAGCCATGACATGAATCTTTTCGAACCGAATCTGCAAACCCTTGCGACTGCCCGCGAAATCCTGCTGACCCCCTTCGGTCTCGACGAAGCGAAGTTGAGCCGGGCTCTGGCGACCATTTTCACGCACCGGGTCGATTATGCCGACCTGTATTTCCAGTTCACCAAGAACGAGGGTTGGAGCCTGGAAGAGGGCATCGTCAAGACCGGCAGTTTCTCGATCGACCAGGGTGTGGGCGTGCGCGCGGTATCCGGCGACAAGACGGCGTTCTCGTATTCCGACGAAATTTCCGAGCGCGCCCTGCTGGAAGCGGCGGCGGCGACGCGCACCATCGCGCGCCAGGGTGCCGGCAAGGTCAAGGTGGCTTCGTCCATCCAACCCGCCGGCGGGCGCTCCCTCTATCTGCCGCACGATCCGCTGACTTCGCTCGATGCCACCGCCAAGGTGCAATTGCTGGAGAAAGTCGAACGCATCGCCCGCGCCAAGGATCCGCGCGTGGTGCAGGTCATGGCCGGCCTGGCAGGCGAATACGACGTGGTGCTGGTCGTGCGCAGCGACGGCGTGCTAGCGGCCGACATCCGTCCCCTGGTGCGCGTATCGGTCACGGTCATTGCGGAACAGAACGGGCGCCGTGAAATGGGCAGCAGCGGGGGCGGCGGACGCTACAACTACGGCTATTTCACCGATGAGCTGCTGGAGCAATACGCCACCGAAGCGGTGAATTCGGCCCTCGTCAATCTCGAGGCCCGGCCCGCACCGGCGGGCACCATGACGGTCGTGCTCGGTCCGGGCTGGCCGGGCGTCCTGCTGCACGAGGCAGTGGGACACGGCCTGGAGGGCGATTTCAATCGCAAGGGATCCAGCGCCTTCTCCGGGCGCATCGGTGAGCGTGTGGCGGCCAAGGGCGTTACCGTGGTGGATGACGGCACCCTCGCCGACCGGCGCGGCTCGCTCAATATCGACGACGAGGGCAATCCGACTCAGTGCACCACGCTGATCGAGGACGGCATCCTCAAGGGCTATATCCAGGACACCATGAATGCGCGCCTGATGAATCTGCCGGTCACCGGCAATGCGCGCCGCGAATCCTTTGCCCATCTGCCCATGCCGCGCATGACCAATACCTACATGCTTGCCGGCGACAAGGATCCGGAGGAAATCATTGCCTCGGTCAAGAATGGCTTGTATGCCGTGAACTTCGGCGGCGGCCAGGTCGACATCACCAACGGCAAGTTCGTGTTCTCGGCCAGCGAAGCCTACATGATCGAGGATGGCAAGGTGAGCTATCCGGTCAAGGGCGCCACCCTGATCGGCAACGGCCCCGACGTTCTGAATCGCGTCACCATGATAGGCAAGGACATGCGCCTGGAC
>JAEWBA010000173.1 GCA_023391395.1 Pseudomonadota bacterium | reverse complement strand
GGCAAGAGCACCCTGATCGGCCGCCTGCTCTACGACAGCAAGGGCATCTTCGCCGACCAGCTGGACGCCATCTCGCGCGCCCGGCACAAGCGCACCGTGGGCGACACCATCGACCTGTCGCTTCTGACTGACGGCCTGGAAGCCGAACGCGAACAAGGCATCACCATCGATGTCGCCTATCGCTACTTCGCCACGCCCCGGCGCAAGTTCATCATCGCCGACACGCCCGGCCACGAGCAGTACACGCGCAACATGGTGACGGGCGCGTCGACCGCCGATGCCGTCATCATCCTGATCGACGTTTCCAAGGTCAAACTGAAGGATGACGGCTCGGTCGAGCTGCTGACCCAGACCAAGCGCCACTCCACCATTGCGCATCTGCTGCGCATCGAGCACGTCATTGTCGCCGTCAACAAGATGGACCTGATCGACTATGACCGCGAGGTGTACGAACGCATCGTCGCCGAGTACCGCAAGTTCGCACAACAGCTCGGCTTGCGCGACGTGCACGCGATCCCGCTGTCGGCTTTGGCCGGCGACAACGTGGTGCAGGCCAGCGCCAACATGCCCTGGTACGAAGGCCCGACGCTGATTGCCTTGCTGGAATCGCTCTCGGTCTACGACGAGGCGCACGCGGCGCCCTTCCGCTTTCCGGTGCAACTGGTGGCGCGCCACGGCGGCCATCTGGCCGAGGACTTCCGCGGCTACATGGGCCGCATCGAAGCCGGCCGGATCAGCAAGGGCGACAAGCTGGTGGTGCAACCCGGAGGCCAGAGCGCGACAGTCAAAGACATCGTGACCCTGGACGGCTCGCTCGAATCGGCGGTGGCGGGCCAGTCGGTGACCCTGCTGCTGGACGAGTATCTGGACATTTCGCGCGGCGACATGCTGGTAGGCGCCGACCAGCCGGCCACGCTGCTGAAATCCGTCGAAGCCGATCTGTGCTGGCTTTCGGAAGAAGCCCTCGATCCGCGTCGCAAGTACTGGCTCAAGCACACCACGCGGCAAGTCGCGGCGCGTGTGGCGAAAATCGACACCCTGCTCGACATCAATACGCAGGAAAGGCGCGCTGCCGACACCCTCAAGCTCAACGACATCGCCGCCGTCACGATCAACGTGCAGCAGCCGCTGGCCGCCGACGCCTACGATGCCGTTCGGGCCACTGGTGCCTTCATCCTGATCGACGAAGTCAGCCACCAGACGGTTGCGGCGGGCATGATCCGCGCCGCCTGAACACGCGTCGTCTCGTGAGCACGGCAACGCAAGCCCGGCACTTGGGCAAGGTATGGCTGATCGGCGCCGGGCCGGGCGCCGCCGACCTCATCACCGTGCGCGGCATGCGCATTCTCGAACAGGCCGAAGTCGTCCTGCATGATGCGCTAGTGACCGAGGAAATGCTGCAATGGTGTCCGCAAGCACTGCGGATTTCCGTGGGCAAGCGCTCCGGCCAGCGCTCGACTGCGCAGACTCTCATCAACCAGCGGCTGGTGGAATGCGCCCAGCAATACCGGCGCGTGGTGCGCCTGAAAGGCGGCGACCCGATGCTGTTCGGCCGCGCCGACGAGGAATTGCGGGCGCTGGAAGCGGCCGGCATCGAAGTCGAGATCGTGCCCGGCATCACCGCTGCACTGGCCGCGGCCGCCGCCACGCAGCAACCCCTGACCCGGCGCGGTGTTGCGCGCAGCGTCGCCTTCTTCACCTCCAGCACGGCGCCCAATCACCCGGAGCAAACCACGCTCCCCGACTGCGATACGCTGGTGCAGTACATGGGGGGGAAGGAAGCCATCACGACGGCGCGCAAGCTGCTCGGCCAGGGACGTTCGCCGGCCTTGCCGGTGGTGGTGGTGGAAAACTGCAGCCGGCCGGACCAGCGCATCATGAAGCTGCGGTTGAGCCAGTTGGAACAGGGATTGGCCCAGTGCCAAGGTCCGGTCCTGGTCATGTTCGGCGAGGCGCTGGCCGAACGCGAAACGCCGTAGGCAGGCTCACGCTTCGCGCCTACTGCGCCCCCAAGCTGGCCGCACAATAGGCGGCGATCGCCTCCAGCACTCCAGCATCCTCGCCCACAGCCCCGGCCAGCTTCAGCGTCATTTCCGGATGCTCGGCCCGCAGGCGATCCGCCAAGGCCGGCAGATCGCGCAGCACATGGCCGCCCTGCCCGAAGAACACCGGCACCACCGTCACCTCGCTATGCCCGCTATCTTCCAGCTCCTGCACCAGGGTGGGGAGGTCCGGCGTCATCAATTCCAGGAAGGCCAAGGCGACGGTGACATCGGGCAGGCGCGCAGCCAGGATTCCACGCAGCCGCTCGAAGGGCTCCGCCCAGCGCCGGTCGCGGGCGCCGTGAGCGAACAGAACCAGGGCACGGGTATTCATGCGCATCCTCCTTTGCCGTCGCGGCGGCTCAATGGCGTTGCACCCACCACAATGTCCCGAGCGCAATCAGCAGGAACAAGGCGCTAGGCAACACCGCGGTCGCAAACGGGGGCCAGGTGTTCAACAAGCCCAGATGCGAGAACAGGTTGTTGAACAACTGGAAGCTCACCCCGATCATGATGCCGATGAAAATCTTCAGGCTGACCCCGCCCGTGCGGAAGTGCAGATAGGCGAACGGCAGGGCCAGCGCCATCATGACCAGCACCGCAAACGGATAGACCAGTTTTTTCCAGAACGCGATCTCGTAGCGCTCGGTATTCTGGCGGTTCTTTTCCAGGTGGGTGATATAGGCCGCCAGATCCTTGGACGACATGCGGTCCGGGTCGGCAAACACCACCGAAAGAATTTCCGGCGTGATTTCGGAAATCAGTTCCCTGCTCGGCTCGGTTTTCGTCGCCACCGACGTCGTGGTATTGAAGGCATTGCTGGGGAAATTTGCCTGCGACACCTCGGTCAACAGCCACACATTTTCCCCTTGATACGTGGCGCTGGCGGCAGTGACGATAGACTTCAGGTGGAAGTCATTGTCGAACTCATACAGCTTTACTCCTTGCACCTGGCCATCCGGCCGCACCTCGCGCACGTTCACGAAACGCGAACCGT
>JAEWBA010000131.1 GCA_023391395.1 Pseudomonadota bacterium | reverse complement strand
GCTCAGATCGAAGTACGGGAAATCGAGACGCGTCCCGGCGTCAAGCTTCGCTTCCTTTACGCCAAGGCCGAGCAACCGGTTGCCACTGCCGTTCTGTTTCAAGGCGGCGAGGGAATCCTGAGAATTTATCCGAATGGGTCGATGGCCAACGATGGCGGCTTTCTGGCTGGCGGGGCGCAAAGATTCATTGCCACCGGCATCAGCGTGGTGATCCCTGATGTGCCGTCGGAGCGCCGCTCGCTCAGGCAATTTCGCGATACGCCCGAGCACGCGCAAGACAATGCCGCGCTGATGGACTTCCTGCGGCAACAGCATCGTCTTCCGGTGTGGGCAATCGGTACCAGCAACGGCGCCTTGTCGGCAGCCGCTGCGACAACGCACCTGAAGGAAAAGGGCCCGGATGGCATTGTGCTCACCTCTTCCGTCACCAGGGAAGGCCCCACGTCGGGCATGGCCCATCGCGTAAACATGGCGCCCTTGCATGAGATATCGGTACCGGTACTGATCGTCCACCACAAGGACGACGGCTGTTATGTCACGCCCTACGCCGCAATGCCGGACTTGGTGGCCACGTTCAAGGCTGCGCAGAAAGTCGAACTTCTCACCGTGGAAGGCGGCTTGTCGAACGGGAATCCGTGCAATAGCAGCCACCATCAATTCCTCGGAATCGAAGCGCAGGTGACGGAGCGGATTGCTTCCTGGATCAAGACACATCGAAACCCTGCTGCCGAAAAATGAGGCAAGAGTCGCCTGCCTAGGAACAATGCTCAGCCCCTGCCTGCCACCAAGGAAAAATCATGCCCTTCATTCATGTTCACTCGCTGCCGTTCTCGCCGACCTTCAATGTGCATTCCGTGGTGGAAGGCATGAGCAAGGATTTTGCACAGGAGATGGGAGTCGCGCTCACACAGGTGACGGCGACTTGGGAATTTTTGCAACCGGGGGCGTATGCGGTGGCGGGACGGACGGCGGGCACTCAGCCCTTCGATTCGCATCCCGTGCTGGTCGATTTGCTGGCGCCCGAATTCAACGACGCGGCGACGATCGCCAGCATGCTGAATGCGGTTGCGCGCAGCATTTCCGTGCGTACGGGCATGCCGATCACCAACATCTTCATCAATTACCGTCAGGCGCATTCGGACAGGGTGTTCAATGCGGGCGAAGTGGTGCACTGGTAGGCAGGTTCGAGACGGCCTACCCTTGCCGGTGAAGCTGACGGTTGCGGCTGTAAAGAAGGAAGGCCGGCTGCCACAGCTGCCGCATCTTCCGATCCGCGTTTCGGTGCGTCCCCCTTCTTCAGGCGCCCAGCAAACCCTTCTGCCACAGATACCGCCCGAGCATCACGCAGCACACCGTCACGATCATGGGGCGGATCAGGCGCGTGCCGCCGCGCACCATGGCATGGGCGCCCAGCCATGAACCGATCACCTGGCCGGCGACCATGGAAAAGCCGGCCACCCACACTACTTTGCCGCCTGCGATGAAGACGGTGAGCGAGGCGATATTGCTGGCGAAATTGAAAACCTTGGCATTGGCGGTCGCGGCAATCAGATTCTGTCCGCGCAAGGCCACGCCCGCGAGCGAAAAAAAGGAGCCGGTGCCGGGACCGAACATGCCGTCGTAAAAGCCGATGACCGGCACCACCAGGCGCCGATAGGCGGCTTCGCCGATGCGCGGGCGGCGATCGCTCTCGCCGGCGCCCGGCGCGAACATGAAATAGAAGGCGATACAAAACAGCACCACCGGGATGATGATGTCCAGCGCCCGCGTATCGACGAACTGCACCACGAAGGCGCCCAGGCCGCCGCCGATCAGCGATCCGAAAAAGAGAGTACGCACATCGGGGATGCGCACCAGGCCCTTGCGTATCATCATGATGGTGGACGTCATCGAGCCCGAGCAGCCCTGCAGCTTGTTGGTCGCCAGGGTCTGCAGCGGCGGCACCTGGGCCAGGAGCAGCGCCGGGATGGTGATCAGTCCGCCGCCGCCGGCAATGGCATCGACGAAGCCGGCGATGGTCGCGGCGGCGAACAGGGTGGCGAGAATTTCAGGCGACAGCACGACATCCATGCAGGGTTTTCCCCAATCAAAAGAGTCGCCATCGTACTGCAATAGCGGGCATCGCGTATCGTGCACTGCTTGCCAAATTAGCAGCGCTCGTCGGCGCGTGACTATCCTGCAACGCATGGCCGTGCCGCCAAGCCAGTCCGGCCTGCCATGCAAGCATATCGAGGGGATCAAGGGCGGCGGGCTCCGCCTTGCCAGCAGGCCCGCCGGTCATTCAGTCGTTCAGGGCCCGCACATGAAACGCGATGTGCTCTTCGATGAAGGACGAGACGAAGTAGTAGCCATGGTCGTAGCCTTCCTGCAGGCGCAAGGTGACCGGCTGGTGGGCGCGACCACAGGCGCGGGTGAATTCATGCGGCAGCAGTTGCTCGTCGAGGAATTTGTCGGCCAAGCCCTGATCGATCAGTATCCCGTCCGGGAAAGGCATGCGCGATTGCTTCATCAATTCGCTGGCATCGTGCGCAGCCCACGCGGCTTCGTCGCTGCCGAGATAGCGCGAGAATGCCTTCTTCCCCCATGGGCAGCGCGAGGGGGCGCATACCGGCGCCAGCGCCGATACTGAATGGAAGTGCTCGGGGTGGCGCAGCGCCAGCATCAGCGCGCCATGCCCGCCCATCGAGTGGCCGAAGATGCCGACCCGGTCCGGATCGGCATTGAACTCCTGCAGGATGAGCGGCCGCAGCTCATTGACGATGTAGGACTCCATGCGGAAGTGCTTGTCCCAGGGCGCCTGGGTGGCGTCGAGGTAAAAGCCGGCGCCTTCGCCAAATTCCCAGTCGCCGGTGGCGCCTTCGATGCCGGTGTTGCGCGGGCTGGTGTCCGGCGTCACCAGCATCACGCCGTAATGGGCGGCCCAGTGCTGGGCACCGGCCTTGATCATGAACGTCTCTTCGGTACAGGTCAGCCCGGCCAGCCAGAACAGCACCGGTACCAGCTCGTCGCTTTCGCTGGGGGGATGATAGATAGAGAAATTCATCGGAAGGCCTATCGTTTCCGACTCGTGCCGATAAAAGCACTGCACGCCGCCGAAGCAGCGGTGTTCGCTGGAGCAGGTGATGTCGAGCATGGCAGCTTTCCTTTGGATTCTGACGAAACGGTAGAGGCTCTCGGCCCCCTTGTCATTCCGAGCGCAGGTGTAGCAGGGGTTTCGGATGGCATGTCATCCGCCTGAGCAACGGCCCCCGCTTGCAAGCGCATACGCGCACTGCAAGAGAGGAATCTCGACTCTGGACTGTGAAACAGGAGTGGTGCACTCGGGATTCCTCGTCGCTGCGCTGCTCTAGATGACGTGTTATTGGTCCTCGTCGCTTAGTACAAGACCACCGAGCGGATCGATTCGCCGCGCTTCATCAAGTCGAAGCCTTCGTTGATCTGCTCCAGCGACAGCCGGTGCGTGATCAAGTCATCGATGTTGAGCCGGCCTTCCATGTACCAGTCGACGATCTTCGGCACGTCGGTGCGCCCGCGGGCGCCGCCGAAGGCCGAGCCTTTCCACACGCGCCCGGTGACGAGTTGGAAGGGGCGCGTGCTGATTTCCTCGCCGGCCCCGGCCACGCCGATGATGACCGACTGGCCCCAGCCCTTGTGGCAGCATTCGAGCGCCTGGCGCATGGTGAGGGTGCTGCCTATGCACTCGAAGCTATAGTCGGCACCGCCGTCGGTCAACTGCACCACCGCATCGACCACGTTGTCCACGTCCTTCGGGTTGATGAAATGGGTCATGCCGAACTTGCGGCCGATGGCTTCGCGCGCCGGATTCAGATCGATGCCGATGATCTTGTCGGCGCCAACCATCTTCGCGCCCTGGATCACGTTCAGGCCGATGCCGCCCAGGCCGAACACCGCGACGTTCGCACCTGCTTCCACCTTCGCGGTAAACAACACCGCGCCGATGCCGGTCGTCACGCCGCAACCGATGTAGCAC
>JAEWBA010000130.1 GCA_023391395.1 Pseudomonadota bacterium | reverse complement strand
CGCAAGGTGGTCAAGATGCTGCTGCTGAAGAAGCAGGACCGCAAGGTCGCAGTCACCTCGAAGAACCTCGACAAGTTCCTCGGCGTGCGCCGCTTCGACTTCGGCATGGCCGAGAAGGAAAACCAAGTCGGCCAGGTGGTCGGTCTCGCGTGGACCGAGGTCGGTGGCGATCTGCTCACCATCGAAGCGATGACGATGCCTGGAAAGGGCGACATCATCCGTACCGGCACTCTGGGCGATGTGATGAAGGAATCGATCGAAGCCGCCCGCACCGTGGTGCGCAGCCGCGCCAAACGTCTCGGTATCAAGAGCGAGGCGTTCGTGAAGAACGACATCCACATCCACGTGCCGGAAGGTGCGACGCCCAAGGACGGTCCGTCTGCCGGTATCGCGATGACGACCGCGCTGGTGTCGGTGCTGACCGGTATCCCGGTTCGTGCGGATGTCGCCATGACGGGTGAGATCACCTTGCGTGGCGAGGTACTGCCGATCGGCGGGCTGAAGGAGAAGCTCTTGGCAGCCCATCGCGGCGGCATCAAGACCGTGCTGATCCCCGAGCAGAACGTCAAGGATCTTGCCGACATCCCCGACAACGTCAAGAACAAGCTCGAGATCGTTCCGGTGCGCTGGATCGAGAAGGTTCTGGAGGTTGCTCTCGAGCGCCGGCCCGTACCGCTCACGGAAGAGCCGGCCACCAGTGTGGAGACGACGACGGCAGTGGCACAGGCTGCCGAAAAGGTCGCGGAGAAGGCGGACCCCACGGTCATCAAGCACTGATCATCGGCATCGCGCATGAAAAAAAGCGGCCCTTAGTGGCCGCTTTTTTTTGTACACAGCTCATCGAATTCGCGCGCGAACCTCATTGAATTCACACGTATTTTTCGCGATCGCACGTGCATTTTTAAACGGCCAATCGCCCGGCGAAGCGCTTGACACAAGGCTTTGCCGCTTGTTTAATACTGGCTGCAGTTTTCCAGCTGCAATATGCAATGCATCCGTTGCCACAACAATGAACAACAGCGTTGCCGACGAATTTAACCTTATCGAGGGGGCCCTACGTGAATAAAACCGAATTGATCGATCATATTGCCAAGTCCGCGGACATCTCCAAGGCAGCTGCCACGCGCGCGCTTGACTCGCTGATCGGTGCAGTCACCACTACTTTGAAGAAGAGCGGCACCGTGACCCTGGTGGGCTTTGGTACTTTCTCGGTCGGCAAGCGCGCAGCGCGCACCGGCCGCAATCCGCGTACCGGCGATGCGATCAAGATCAAGGCAGCCAAGGTGCCGAAGTTCCGCCCCGGCAAAGCACTGAAGGATGCGGTTAACTAAATAGTGCGTCACCGATAAAGATGTTGTAGAATGACGATCTTTGCGATGTGGTGACAAACATTGCGAATTGGCTGGCTGAGTGTTTATCGGGGTGCTTAGCTCAGTTGGTAGAGCGGCGCCCTTACAAGGCGTAGGTCGGGAGTTCGAGCCTCTCAGCACCCACCAAACCAGCCAATCAAAAGAGTTTCAGGAGTGGTAGTTCAGTCGGTTAGAATACCGGCCTGTCACGCCGGGGGTCGCGGGTTCGAGTCCCGTCCACTCCGCCAAAACAAAAAAGGCGAACGCGAGTTCGCCTTTTTTCATATGCGATGAAGATAGTCGCGGCCTGTCCGAGGTAGGTTTCATCATGTTTGATTTCATCCGCACTCATCAGCGCTTGATGCAGTTTGTCCTGCTGCTGTTCATCTTTCCCTCGTTTGCGTTCTTCGGCCTGGAAGGCTATACGCGCTTTCGCGAGGGCGACAATGCCTTGGCCAAGGTGGCCGGCCACGGCATCAAGCAGCAAGAGTTCGATGCGGCGCAGCGTCAGCAAATGGATCGCTTGCGGCAAATGTTCGGCCCGCAGTTCGATCCGAAGATGTTCGATACCCCCGAGGCACGCCGGAGCATCATGGATAGCCTGATCGTCCAGCGCGTGCTGGCGACTAAAGCGGCTGAAAAGCGGCTCTCGGTATCGGACCAGACCTTGCGCGACACTATTCTTTCGACGCCCGGCCTGACCACGGCGGACGGCAAGTTCGACAACGAGCGCTACAAGTCGCTGCTGGCCATGCAGGGTATGACGCCCGCCATGTATGAAGCCGGTCTGCGCCAGGATCTGGCGCAACAGCAGGTCAGCTCGGCAATCCAGGGCAGCGCCTTTGCGCCGAAGTCGCTGGCCGCGCGCCTGTCCGACCTGAATGACCAGGAACGGGAAGTGCAGGAGCTGGTGTTCAAGCCGGCCGACTTCGCTTCCAAGGTCAAGATTAGCGACGAGATGCTGAAGGCCTATTACGAAAAGAATGGCCGCCAGTTCGAAGTGCCGGAGCAAGCCCGGATCGAATACGTGGTCCTTGACAGCAAGGCCATTGCCGACCAGATCAGCGTCAGCGATGCAGATATCAAGTCCTACTATGAGCAAAATAAGCAGCATTACTCCACCGAGGAGCAGCGCCGTGCCAGCCACATCCTGATCTCCGCAGGCAAGGACGCTTCCGAGGCGGACAAGGCCGCCGCCAAGGCGAAGGCGGAAAAGCTGCTGGCGCAATTGCGCGCCAATCCCGGCGACTTCGCCAAGCTGGCGAAGGAAAATTCGCAGGACCCCGGCTCTGCGTCGCGCGGTGGCGATCTCGATTATTTCAGCAAGGGCATGATGGTCAAGCCTTTCGAGGACGCCGTCTTCAGCCTGAAGGAAGGTGAAATCAGCGGCGTGGTGCAGAGCGACTTCGGCTATCACATCATCCGACTCACCGGTATCAAGCCCGGGGCGGTCAAACCGCTTGAGGAAGTCAAGGACGAGATCGCGGCCGAGATCAAGAAACAGCAGGCAGGCAAGAAATTCTCGGAAATGGCCGAAGTCTTCACCAATACTGTCTACGAGCAATCGGAAAGCCTGCAGCCGGTGGCCGACAAGCTCAAGCTGACGATCCAGACGGCATCGCATGTGACGCGCAATCCGAACCCCGCGCTGCCTCCGAATGCACAGTACAACAACGCCAAGTTCCTGAGCGCGCTATTCACGGACGACAGCTTGAAGAACAAGCGCAATACCGAGGCGGTGGAAGTGGCGCCGAGTACCCTGATTGCCGGCCGCGTGGTCGAGTACAAGCCTGTCACCAAGCGCCCCTTCGAGGAAGTGCGTGGGGTGGTACAGGAGCGCGTGACGCAGGAAGAAGCGGCACGGCTGGCCAAAGAGGCCGGCGAAGCGCGCCTCGCCGAACTCAAGGCCAAGGATGGGGCCGCGGGTTTCGGTGCGCCCAAGACGGTTTCGCGTGTCAAGCCGCAGGCGATCGATGCCGCAGCCGTGCCAGCGGTGATGAAGGCCGATAGCTCGAAGCTGCCGGTGTATGTCGGCGCGGAATTGTCGGGCAATGGCTATGGCATTTATCGCATCACCAAGGTGTCGCAGCCTGCCAAAACTGACGAGGCGCGGCGCCAGGCGGAACAGCAACAAATTGCGAGTGCCCTGGCCCAGCAGGAGACCTTTGCCTATATCGAAGCGCTGAAGAAGGAAGCCAAGGTCGAGGTGACGCCGGCGGGCGAGAAGGCGATCGGTAGGGAAAGGGACACGGACAGCCAGTAAGGCTATGTCAAGGCCGGTTTGTGCCGGCAACTGTGCTCCGAAAAAAGCCGCTCTACGTAAGAGCGGCTTTTTTCATTTTACGAGCATCGGTTTCAGGTAAGGCCACACATTGTCGAGCATCTTCGGCTGCGCAGCCGAGGTGGGGTGGATGCGATCGGCTTGAAAGAGCTGCGGATCGGTGGCGACGCCTTCCAGAAGAAACGGAGCCAGGGCGGCCTTGGTGTCCTTGGCGACCTTACCGAACATGGAGGCGAACTTGCTTGCATAGTCGCGGCCATAGTTGGGAGGGATTTGCATGCCTACCAGTAGCACCTTGGCGCCGGACTTCTGCGCATCAGCAACCATGGCTTTCAAATTCGCTTCCGCCGAAGCCAGGGTCAGTCCGCGTAAGCCATCGTTGGCGCCCAGCTCGAGAATCACGATGTCGGGACGATGTCGCTGCAGCAAAGCCGGCAGGCGCGAACGGCCGCCGCTGGTGGTCTCGCCGCTGATGCTGGCATTGACGATCTCGGCCTCGATGTTTGCCTCTTGGATTCGTTTTTCCAGCAATGCCACCCATCCACTGCCGCGGCTCAACCCGTATTCCGCCGACAGGCTGTCGCCGAGCACAAGGATGGTTTTTGATGCAGAATGAGCGCTCGCGGACAGGAGTGCGATTGTCAGGAGGAGCGCGCACTGAAGCAGCCGCGTCACATTTCTCATTCCCCCGCCGAATTTCCAAAGATTACCCCGCATGCGAGATCCTTTCACACGTGCCACTGCCATTGAAGTCGTTCAGCTCAGCAAGCGCGTTTCCGACGCGACCGGCGAGCTGACCATTCTGCAAGGCGTCGATTTTACCGTGCACCAGGGGGAGACGCTGGCCATCGTCGGCGCATCGGGTTCCGGCAAGTCGACTCTGCTTGGATTGCTGGCAGGCCTGGATACGCCGACCGAAGGAACGGTCAGACTGGACGGCGTGGACATCTTCTCGCTCGACGAGGATGGCCGTGCCGGTTTGCGCCAGGCCAAGCTCGGATTCGTTTTCCAGTCCTTCCAGTTGCTAGGGCACCTGAACGCTCTGGAAAACGTCATGCTTCCGCTTGAATTGCGGCGCGACGAGCGTGCGCGGGAAAAGGCAGAAGTCATGCTGGGGCGGGTCGGCTTGTCGAGCCGACTGCGGCATTACCCCAGGTTTCTCTCCGGCGGCGAACAGCAGCGCGTGGCCTTAGCGCGCGCTTTCGTAACCGAACCGCCGCTGCTGTTCGCCGACGAACCGACCGGCAGCCTGGATGCAGCCACCGGCGAATCCGTCATCAAGCTGATGTTCGAGCTGAACCAGGAACGCGGCTCGACACTGGTGCTGGTGACGCACGATCCTTCCATCGCCGCGCGCTGCCAGCGCAAGATTACGATAGCGGCCGGCCGCCTCGCCTGAACGCCTTCACGCGCTTGCTCTGCCGTGCTCGCGCACGAGCTGGTTGAGTGCCTTGCGCACTTCGGAAAGCAGTTCGCTTGCCACCAGCCCTATCGGCCCCTGTCCCTGATCGACCAGCATGTCGGCGGCGCGCCCATGCAGCCAGACGGCGCCGCAGGCCGCTTGTGGGGCAGGCCAGCCCTGTGCCAGCAAGGCACCGCACATTCCAGCCAGCACATCCCCGGTGCCGGCCGTGGCCAGTGCCGGATTGCCGGTCGTGTTCACGTACACACGGCCGTTAGGCAAAGCGATCGCGGTGCCTGAACCTTTCAGAACAGTGACTGCGCGCAGGCCATCCGCCAATTCACGCGCCGCCGCTATGCGGTCCGACTGCACGCGGGCGCTGCTCGTGCCAAGCAGACGTGCCGCTTCAAGAGGATGCGGCGTAATCATCGTACTGCCCTGGCGTTGCGTCAGCCTGTGACGCAGGCCTTGCTCGGAGGCGATGAGATTGAGTGCGTCGGCGTCGAGGATGAGCGGATTCTGGGCGGCCAGCACACGCATCAGCAGTTCATGCGCCTGCGGCGAGGTGCCGAGGCCGGGGCCGGCAACGACGGCTCCCGTGCCGAAGTCGTGTTCGGCCGCCGCGCGACACATCAATTCCGGCTGCAGGCTGTCGTAGGCTGGCGCCTCGCCGAGGAAGGCGGCGAACACGCGGCCCGCGCCACATCTGGCCGCGGCACGCGCTGCCAGAATCACCGCACCGGCCATCCCGCGTGCGCCGCCGGCAATGGTCACGTCGCCGAAGCTGCCCTTGTGCGTATTCTGATCGCGTGCGCGCAGGCAGGCCGCGAATGCGCCTACGCCATTCAATTGCATGGCGGCGGGTTGGAACAATGCAGCGTTGATATCGAGCGTATCGACCAGCACGGTGCCGGCATGGTCGCGTCCATATCCGGTATGCAGGCCGGGCTTGTTGCCGATGAAGGTGATGGTATGGCTAGCGCGCACGGCCACTCCGTCCGGCCCGACGATGGTACCGGTGTCGGCGTCGAAACCGCTTGGCACATCCAGCGCAAGCACTGGCCAGGGTAGAGCGTTGACGGTTGTGACCAGGGGCCGCAGTTTGTCGTCGATTGGGCGTGCGAGGCCGATGCCGAACAAGCCATCGACCACAAGCGCCCAGCGTTCATTCAATACTTCGGGCCAACGTGCCGGATCGGCGAAGCGCACGCCGGCGCTTTGGGCATGCAGCAATGCCTGGCGGGTGTCGGATGTTTGCCGGGCCGGGTCGGCGAACAGCAGCACCGAAGCCGGCAGTCCTTCCCGTGCGAGGCAATAGGATGCTTCCAACGCATCACCCCCATTGTTGCCGGGGCCGGCCAGGAACAGGATGCCGTCGCCGGAGTTACCTGCCAACTGCCGTGCCAGTCTTGCCGCCGCCGCGCCGGCGCGCGACATCAGCGTGAATGGCGGCAGGGCAGCCTGTGCCGCATGCTCAATGGCGCGGATCTCGGCGATCGAGTACAGGGCGGTGCTTGGAGAAAGGGAATGATTGGGCATGGCAAGACGGAGGCGGGACGAGCTGAATTGATTCTATGCCAAGGCGTTGGCCTCGTCATGGCAAAAAAAATCGGGCTGCAGCGGCTTAAGCGATCAGCGTCCGCACGTACTCGGCGATGGCCAGCGAGGCAGTGAGGCCGGGCGACTCGATGCCGTACAGGCCAAGATAATGTGGGCTGCCGTGCGATGCGAACAGGAAATCGCCGGCCGCTGCCCCGGGCGCATGGGTTTTCGGCCGGATGCCGGCATAGGCCGGCAGCAGGGCCGCGTCCGGCAGGCCCGGCCAGTACGCACGGATGGCGCCGTAGAAAGCGTCGACGCGCGATGCATCCACGGCGTACCCGAGGTGCTCTTCGTCCAGCCACTCGACATCGGGGCCGAAGCGCGCTTGTCCGGCAAGATCCAGGGTCAGGTGCACGCCCAGTCCGCCCGGCTGGGGAACAGGATAGATCAGGCGCGAAAACGGGCTCCTGCCGCGCAGGGAAAAGTAGTTTCCCTTGGCGAAATACGCGCTTGGAATGTCGGCTCGATCAAGGCCTGCAATGCCCATGGCCGTGCGCGGCGCCCACAGGCCTGCGCAATTGATGACGATGGAAGCCTGGATATCGGTCTCGACCTCACTTCCAGTGCTTACTTTCAGTGCAATGCCGCCGTGCGTCGTCTGCCCGCCGACGACCTTGCTGCCGAAGGCGAACAAGGCGCCCGCGGCTTGCGCATCGGCTTGCAGCGCCAGCATGTAGGCATGGCTATCGATGATCCCGGTAAGCGGCGAGTGCAGGGCGGCAGTGCAGGAAAGCTCGGACTCGAGCGCGCGCGCTTCGCGGGCGCTCAGAAGAGTCACCTCATGACAGGCATTTGCGCGCGCCTGTGCGGCGATTTGTTCCAGCGTCGGTTCCTGCGCATGGGATGTGGCGACCACCAGCTTGCCGCAGCGGCGATGCGGGATGGAGCGCGCGGTGCAGTAGGCATAGAGCGCATCCCGACCCGCCACGCACAGGCGCGCCTTCAGGCTACCCTCGGGATAATAGAGTCCAGCATGAATCACTTCGCTGTTGCGCGAACTGGTCTCCATGCCGATTACGGCGTGCGCTTCCAGCACCAGCACTTCGCGCCCGTGCAGGGC
>JAEWBA010000304.1 GCA_023391395.1 Pseudomonadota bacterium | reverse complement strand
CCTTTTCGGCAGTCGGTTGTGCTTGTGCAGCAGAGAAGGCGAAGAATTCCTGTGGGTCCTTGGCGGACAGCAGTTGCTTCGCTGCAGCATTGGATTCTTCCAGCGAGGCCTTGGCCACATTCAGGTTCAGGTCGATGATCTTCTCGACACCTTCGAAAGCCTTGCTGCTCAGGGTGTTGAAGAGGGCCAGATTGGCTTCGAAGTTAGCCTTGGAAGCGGCGGAAAACTGCTCGGGAATCGCAAACATCGTTTTCTCCTTGAGACAAAGTTCGACAGATGGGTGAACACGCCGCACACTTCACTGTGCAACTTTTTGTGCGTCGCAACAAGGTGTATTTTAGGGATTATTTTTGTGGCGTCAACAATTTTTGTTGCGAAGCACAAAAAAACCACAGGGCAAGCAAGAATTTATTAAAAAGCAATCTTAATATTGACAAAGACGCAATGAAGTGTTTGACAAGGCCTGCGTGCTACACTCGCAAATTCCTCATGGTTTTGCCTTCTCTTGAAAGCCTTCTACAGCGACCATTTCGTTCTGCCGCTGCCCTCTGGCCACCGCTTCCCGATGCAGAAATACCGCTTGCTGCGCGAGGCGGTGAACACCAAGCTGACCGACATCGACTTGCATGAAGCTCAGCCGGCCAGCGACGGCGTGCTGGCCCTTGCCCATCATCCCCGCTACATCGAGCGCGTAGCAGCCGGCGCCTTGAGCGCCAGCGAGCAGAAGGCGATCGGCTTTCCCTGGAGTCCGCAGATGGTGGAACGCTCGCGGCGTTCCGCTGGCGCCACCATCGGCGCCTGCCGTGCGGCGCTGGAAGAGGGCGCGGCGGCCAATCTGGCCGGTGGCACCCATCATGCCCATGCCGACCGCGGCGAGGGCTTCTGCGTGTTCAACGATGCAGCGATTGCCGCGCGCCTGATGCAGGCGGAACGGCGCGTGCAATGTGTAGCCATCGTCGATCTGGATGTCCATCAGGGAAACGGCACGGCATCCATCCTGGCCGGCGACGAATCGGTGTTCACGCTCTCCCTGCATGGCGAAAACAACTATCCCTTCGAAAAGGCGCGCAGCGATCTGGACGTGGCGCTGACCGACGGCACCGGCGATGCCGCGTACCTGGCGGCACTGGACGACGCGCTGCATGAGATGTTCCGGCGCTTTGCGCCGCAGCTCATCATTTATCTGGCCGGCGCCGACCCGCATGAGGGCGATCGGCTGGGGCGGCTCAAGCTGAGCATGCAGGGATTGGCGGAGCGCGATCGCATGGTGCTTGCCGCAGCCTCGGAGCGGGAAATTCCGATTGCGATTACCATGGCAGGCGGCTACGGCAGAAATATCCAGGACACCGTCGCCATTCATCTGCAGACTCTGGGTATTGCTGCACTTTATGCGCGTGCCGCGCAGACCGCAAACGATCCATGACTTCATCCAGATCAGCCGCACCCGCCACGATCGGCCTGAGCGATGCGCCGCAAAGTCCGTGGATCTCCGCCATGCCCTTCGTCTTCGTAGTGATCTGGAGCACCGGCTTCATTGTCGCCAAGTTCGGACTGCCTTACGCTCCGCCTTTGACCTTCCTGCTGCTGCGCTTTGTTGGAGTGGTGGCGGTGCTGCTGCCTTTGGTGTTGCTGATGCGGGCGCCCTGGCCGATTGGTTCGATGCGGCATATCGCCGTCGCCGGCGTGCTGCTGCAGGCGGGCTATGTCGGTGGCGTCTGGGCCGGCATCAAGCTCGGCATGCCGGCCGGCCTGTCGGCGCTGATCGCCGGCATGCAGCCTCTGCTGACGGCCTTTGCGGCGCCATTGATCGGCGAATCCGTGCGCGGCCGGCAATGGCTGGGACTAGTATTCGGTTTTTGCGGCGTCGCCCTGGTGGTGGCGAACAAGATTTCGCTGGTAGGCCTATCTTGGGAAAGCATCGCGCTGACCTTGATGGCACTGTGCTCGATAACGGTCGGAACGATGTACCAGAAGCGCTATTGCGCGAGGTTCGATTTGCGCAGCGGGACGCTGATCCAGTTCGCCGCCTCGGCGCTGGTGTTGCTGCCGCTGGCGGTGTTCTTCGAGGATCTCGGGATCGGTTTCGATACCGTGCAATGGACGCCGCGCTTCATCGGCGCCTTGCTGTGGTCGATTTTCGCCTTGTCGATCGGGGCGATCTTCCTGTTGTTCGCCCTGATACGCAAAAGCGCAGCCACGCAGGTGAGCAGCCTGATGTACCTGACGCCGCCCACCACGGCCGTCATGGCGTGGGTAATGTTCGATGAGGCATTCAGTGTGATTGGCATGGCCGGCATGGCGCTGGCCGTCATTGGAGTAGCCCTGGTTGTGAGGAGAAAATGAAAAAAGAAGCGGAAACACGCAGCGACTACCGCCACCTGCATGTCATCACGACGCGCTGGATGGACAACGACGTCTACGGCCACGTCAACAACGTGGTCTATTACAGCTGGTTCGACACCGTGGTAAACCATTTTCTGGTCACCAACGGCGTGCTCGACATCGAGAACAGCCCGGTGATCGGACTGGTGGTGGAAACGCAATGCAATTACTTCGCCTCGGTCGCTTTCCCGGACCGCGTGACGGCGGGGCTGCGCGTGGCCAAGCTGGGCACTTCGAGCGTGCGCTACGAAGTCGGCATTTTCCGCAATGACGAGGAGCGTGCCTCCGCCCAGGGTCATTTCGTGCATGTCTATGTCGATCGGCAGACGCGCAAGCCGAGCGCGATACCGCCTGCCATGCGAGCCCTCTTGGAAACCGTCAGGAGTGAAACCCCATGATTGAAACCCCGGAACAGAAAATCGTCGATGCGGCGATCACCTCGCGCCGCTCGATCCGCGCCTTCCTGCCGACACCGGTCGAACGCGCGGATATCGAAGCAATCCTCGAAGTAGCGGCGCGCGCCCCTTCGGGCAGCAATATCCATCCCTGGAAAGTCTATGTGCTGACCGGTGCGATCAAGGAAAAGCTCTCGGCCGAGATACTGAAGGCGCATAACGATCCTGCCATCGGGGCCGAGCATACCGAGGAATACGCCTACTATCCACGCAAATGGGTGGCGCCCTACATCGACCGGCGCCGCAAGCTGGGCTGGGACTTGTATACGCTGCTTGGCATCACGCGCGAGAACAAGAGCGGCATGCATGCCCAGCACGGGCGCAATTACAGCTTCTTCGATGCCCCGGTGGGAATGATATTTACGATCGACCGTATCCTGGAACAGGGGTCCTGGCTGGACTACGGCATGTTCCTGCAAAACATCATGGTTGCTGCGCGCGGACGCGGCCTGGATACCTGTCCGCAGGCGGCCTTTACGCCTTTCCACAAAATCATCGCGGAAGTGCTGCAATTGCCGGCCAACGAGATGCTGGTATGCGGCATGGCGCTCGGCTATGCCGATCCCGAGCGTATCGAAAACACGCTCGTCAGCGAACGTGCCTCCCTCGAAAGCTTTGCCCGCTTCCTCGAATAGGCGGACAAACTCCTACCCCCTGAAAGCGGCGTAACGCCGCTTCACCCTCTTTTCCGCCCTGTACAAGTGGGGAAAAGACGCTCTCCTTGAGGCTGAACCAGCCTTGTCTTACGGAAAATTCGGCCCGGTTTCGTGTCCGGACGGCATCCCCTGTTTGCGAATCTTCAATTGTCATTCAGAAAATCGTTTAATTCCCAACGCTAACTATCTAATTCGCTTGCTCATTTTCACTATTTTGCTACACTGCAAGCTCTAAAGTTGCACAGGCGAAATAAGGGGAGAGTGCCGATGCTGAAATCTGCGCTAGGGGTAGCTGTTTCTTTAATGGCGTTATGGGTGGGCATGCCGACGGCTTCCGCCAGCGGAGCAAGCGGGGCCAGCTCCAAACAAACGACCCAGAAAAAAGCAGCAGCGAAGAAGCCGGCCAGCACACGCAAGACGGCACGGGCCACCAGCAGCAAGACAGCCACGCCGGCGCAACGCAAGCAAAGCGCAGACAAGCAGGTAGTCGCAGGCGGCAAGCGCCGGGCGGTACGTCAGCGCTTGGCGCAGTCTGCCCCGGTAGCGGCGGCAGTGCCCACCGCCGGCGACCTGGCCGGCCTGCATGCCACGCCCGACCCCTTGGCTCTGGCTTCCAACGTCGCTTTGGTGGTCGACCAGACCAATTCGCAGGTGCTCTTCGAAAAGAATGCCGACGTTCCCCTGCCGATCGCTTCGCTGACCAAGCTGATGACCGCGCTAGTGGTCCTAGAAGCGGGGCAGGACATGGATGAAGTTCTGGAAGTGACGGCCGACGATATCGACCGCGAAAAGAACACCGGTTCGCGTCTGCGCGTCGGTTCGCAGCTCAGCCGCAACGACATGCTGCACATCGCCTTGATGAGCTCGGAAAACCGTGCTGCCTCGGCGCTGGGCCGTAATTATCCGGGCGGACTGCCGGCCTTCGTGGCCGCGATGAACGCCAAGGCCAAGGCCTTGGGCATGCATCACACCCGTTATGTGGATTCCACCGGCCTCTCCAGCCGTAACGTTGCCAGTGCCCAGGATCTTGCCAAGCTCGTAGTCGCCGCCCACAAGCATCCGCTGATTCGCGACTATTCGACTGATCCGAAGTACGCCGTGGATACCGGCAACCACGTCCTCCAATACATCAATTCCAATCGGCTCGTTAACAAGTCCGAATGGGAAATCGGCTTGCAAAAGACCGGCTACATTTCCGAAGCGGGCCGCTGCCTGGTGATGCAGGCCAATATCGAGGGACGGCCGGTGGTGATGGTCTTTCTCGACTCCAAAGGCAAGATGTCCCGCATCGCCGATGCGGTTCGCATCCGTAAATGGCTGGAAAACACCAAGCCGGCAGGCATTGTGCATGCCTCGGCACATCAGAGCTGATTCACAGTGTTTTCAAAAAAGGCCGTCCATTGGATGGCCTTTTTCACGTAAGGAGTTGATGTAGAACAAAGGTGATGCACGAGGTTACAAAGTTCTCAAAATAAATATTGTTTAGGCATCGCCTTTGGCACAGAATACGCCCGTATCGGTAAGGGATAAACATCACTGATCGCAGACGGACCAGCATGCCGACAAAGCCGGCGCGCGACGCCCGTTCTCGATTTGCTGGTGCCAATCGGAATTTCGCCAATTGCTCACTCCCAAAGTCCTCCTGGTCAACGACGACTCCGCCAGTTTGCTGGCGTTGAGCAGTCTGTTAACCACCGCGGGTGCCGAAAAGGAGTATGAAGTCCTGATCGCGCGCTCCGGCGAAGAGGCTCTGCGCCTGGTCTTGCAGCACGACTTCGCTGTCATCCTGCTCGATGTGAGCATGCCGGGCATGGACGGGTTCGAGACTGCCGAAGCGATCCATTCCCATCCTCGTTCGGCCTCGGTGCCCATCATCTTTGTCACCGCGCACTTCGCCGACGAAATCAACAAGCTGAAGGGTTATCAGAAGGGCGCCGTCGATTACCTGTTCACGCCCATCATTCCGAAGATCCTGCAGACCAAGGTCGCGGTGTTCGTCGAACTGGCAAAAAAGAATTTGCAGACCCAGCGCCAGGCGGACGAGCTGGCCAAGCTGAACGTTGAATTGCAGGAGCAGCGCAAGCTGGACCTGCGCCATATCAACGAACGGCTGCAGGCTGAAGAAGCGCTGCGCCAGTCACGCGAGGAATTGCGCCAGCTGGCCAGTTACCAGGAGCGCATCAAGGAAGACGAGCGCAAGCGTATCGCACGCGAAATCCACGACGAACTCGGTCAGAACCTGCTCGCGTTGCGCATCGACATTTCGATGCTTCATGCACGGACCGGCACTACCCATCCCAAACTGAACCAGAAAGTGCATGCGGTGCTCGACCAGATCGACAGCACCATGCGCTCGATGCGCTCGATCATCAACAACCTGCGTCCGACGGTGCTTGACCTCGGCCTGAACGCGGCCATCGAATGGCAGGTCAAGGAATTCCAGCGCCGCACCGGCATCGAGTGCGCCCTGACCCTGCCCGAAACCGAATTGCCGGTGGACGACAATCGGGCCACTGCGCTGTTCCGCATCCTGCAGGAATCGCTCAACAATGTGCTGCGACATGCGCAGGCAAGCAGCGCGGAAATCGATCTGTACCAGGACGGAGACAAACTCTATC
>JAEWBA010000080.1 GCA_023391395.1 Pseudomonadota bacterium | reverse complement strand
AGCTTCGGATTGGTCATCAGCGCGCGCCCGATCGCAAGCATCTGCTGTTCGCCGCCCGATAGTTGGGTGCCAAGGTTTTGGCGGCGCTCCTGCAAGCGCGGGAATAGCTGATAGACCTTGTCCAGCGTCCACTGGTTGGGCGCGCCCGAACCGGTCGCGGTGGCGATCAGGTTTTCTTCTACCGTCAGCGTCGGAAATATCTGCCGCCCTTCCGGTACCAGCGACATGCCCATGCGCCCGATCTGGTGCGGCGCCATGCCGTTCAGACGGGCATCGTTGAAATGGATCGTGCCGGCCAGCGGACGCAGCAAGCCGAACAGGCAATTGATCACCGTCGTGCGTCCCATGCCGTTGCGGCCGATCAGGCCGACCACTTCGCCTGGCCGCACTTCCAGATCGACATTGAACAAGGCCTGGCAGGAGCCGTATTTGGCGGCGATTCCCTTTATCGAAAGCATGAATGGCTCCTATGCATCCGCATCGTCGCCGAGGTAGGCGGCGCGCACATCCGGATGGTTGCGGATTTCATCGATGGTGCCGGTCGCGGCGACCTTGCCATAGACCAGCACGCTGATACGGTCGGCCAGCGAAAACACCGCATTCATGTCGTGCTCGACCAGCACGATCGTGTATCGGCCTTTGAGCGATTGCAGCAGTTCGATGGCGGCGGCGCCTTCGGCGGCGCTCATGCCGGCCATCGGCTCATCCAGCAGCAATACGCTCGGATCGGCGGCCAGCGCCATCGCGATTTCCAGCTGCCGCCGCTGACCATAGGCAAGGTTCGCCACCTTCACGTCTGCCACATCGGCCAGCTTGCACTGGCGGATGATGGCGCGCGCCTTGTCCTGCACGTCGTCATAGCGGGACAGCGGCTTCCAGATCGCGAAACGCACGCCGCGCTTGCGCATCGCCGCCAGGCAGACGTTTTCGCAGACAGTGAAGGTATCGAAGATCGAGGTGATCTGGTAGGAGCGCAGCAAGCCCATGCCGACGCGTTGCTGTATCGATTGCTGCGCAACGTTGCGCTCACCGATGAAAATCTCGCCGCCATCGGAGCGCAATTCGCCGGACAACAGGTTGATCAGCGTGGTCTTGCCGGCCCCGTTCGGGCCGATGATCGCATGCAGTTCCCCGGCGGCGATGTCGAGCGACACGTCATCGGTTGCTTTGAGTCCGCCAAAGCGCTTGGCCAGTCCGTTCGTTCTCAGTTGCAGACCGTTCATCGCACCTCCCCGGCCACCTGTGCGCTGCTGGCTGCTACCGACACGGCCGCGGGCTCGCGTTTGAAAACCTGCCCGATCCATGCGAATCCGTTCTTGCCGGCCAGCGCGATCAGCAGGATCACCGGCCCCATGAACAGCATCCAGTGCTGGGTCAGGCCCTTGAAGAATTCTTCCATCAGCAGGAAGGCGATGGCGCCGAAGATCGCGCCGCCGACGCCTCCCAGGCCGCCGATGACGATCATCACGATCAGTTCGCCGGATATTTGCCATGCCATGTAGCTCGGCGAGGCAAATGCGGTCAGATTGGCGAGCAGGAAGCCGGCGATGCCGGTCAGCACACCGGACATCATGTAGGCGGCAAGCTGTACCCGGAACACCGAATAGCCGAAGGCATTGACCCGGCGTGGATTGATGTGGGTGGCTTGCAGCACCATGCCGAACGGCGAGCGCTTCAGGCGCAACATGAAGACGGTTGCCAGCACCAGCAAGGCCCACGCCGTCCAGTACACCTGGGTGCTGCCCGAGAGCTGGAACCCTGAAAAATCGCTCGGCATGTAGATGCTCAATCCATCATCGCCGCCGAACACGGTCAGGCTCACCATCAGGAAGTAAAACATTTGCGCGAAGGCCAGCGTGATCATGATGAAGCCGATACCGGAGGTGCGCAGGCAAATCGAGCCGACCACCGCCGCGATGGCTACACATGCGACGATGCAGGTGGCCAAATGCAGCCAGCCGTTGTCGATGCCGTAGTGCGACAGGATGCCGACGCTGTATGCACCGAGGCCGATGAACATCGCGTGGCCGAAACTGACGAGGCCCGCGAAACCGAGCACGATGTTGAGTGCGCACGCGGCCAGGGCATATACCAGCACGCGCGCGAAAAAGGTGACGTAAAAAGTTTCGCCGAGCAGTTGCGCGATGAACGGCACTGCGGCGAGCAGCAGGAACAACACTGGCGTCAGCCAGTTTCGGAATGGAATGCGATTCATGTCGGCTTTCTTGGATACAGATTGATCAGCGCCGCGCCACCGATACGATGCCGCCCGGCCTGAAGGCCAGCACCAGGGCCATCAGCACATAGATCAGCATGGAGGCCAGCGCCGGGCCGGCCGCATTCGCCACTGCCGGGGCGAGAAAGGTGCCGAGCATGGCTGGAAGATAGGCGCGGCCCAAGGTGTCGATGATCGCAATCACAAGCGCCGCGATCAGCGCACCGCGGATCGAGCCGACGCCGCCGACCACGATCACCACCAGCGCCAGGATCAGTACCGGCTCGCCCATGCCCGACTGGACCGACAGAATGGGACCGGCCAGCGCGCCGGCCAACCCGCTCAACCCCGCGCCGAGCATGAACAGCATTTTCTTGAGGCGGTCGATGTTCACACCGAGCACGCTGACCATGGCGGAGTTGGTGGCGCCGGCGCGCACCAGCATACCGAAGCGGGTTTTCTGGATCAGGAACCAGGCCGCCAGCGCGACCAGCACGCCGACTGCAATGATCAGTATCCGGTACACCGGGTACTGCGCGCCGAATAGTGGAATCGAACCGCCCAGCGCATCCGGGATCGAGGCATAGTAAGGACGATTGCCCCAGATCACGACCGCCAGTTCATTGAAGAACATCATCAGGCCGAAGGTCGCCAGCACGTGGTACAGGTGGTCATACCGGTACAGCGGCCTGGCAACCAGGTGTTCGATCACCAGACCGACCACGGCACTCGACACGATGGCGGCGCCGATTGCAAACACGAAGGAGCCGCTGGCGTTGTAGCTGGCCGCGCCGATGAAAGCACCGATCATATAGAGCGAGCCATGCGCCAGGTTGATGAAATTCATGATCCCGAAGATCAGCGTCAACCCGGACGACAGAAGAAAAAGCAGCACACCGAGTTGCAAGCCATTGAGCAACTGGGGCAGCAAGGACGAACTATTCATGGGTAAATTCCAGGTTCCGTGAAAAGCGCGCGCCCAAGCGGGCGCGCGTTCATTTCTCAGGATTCCCGATCAGGGCGCGCACTCGCCGACGTAGGCATCCTGATGATCGGTAAAGACCTGGGCCAGCTTCTTGAAGCCGACGCCATCGCCTTGCTCGATGACCTGGAATGCATAGTAGTTCTGGATCGGCATGTTGTTCTTGTTGAAGGCAAACTTGCCGCGCACCGTCGGAAACTCGGAACCGGCTGCCTTGATCGCAGCCGCGAATGCCTTGCGGTCGGAGACGTTGCCGCCTAGTTTGCGCACGGCAGTGTCGAGCAGATATGCGGCGTCAAAGCCGTTGACCGCATATTCGGAAGGCATGCGTTTGTATTTCGCTTCGAATGCCTTCACGAACTTCTTGTTCTGCGGATTGTCGAGGATGGTGGCCCAGGTGGCGCCATAGATAGCGCCCACCGCCTGCCCTTTCAATGCGGACAGGGTGTTGGCATCGATCAGGCTGTCGGAGAAAAACGGCAGCTTGCCCATCACGCCGGCCTGGCGCAGTTGACGCACGAAGTTGACGCCGAGGCCACCGGTGTAAAAGACAAACAGCGCTTCCGGCTTGGCGGCCTGTAACGACGAAATCTCCGCCGAGTAATCGAGCTGGCCGAGCGGCGTGTAGACTTCATTGAGCACCTGGCCCTTGTAGTAGCGCTTGAAGCCGCTCAGCTTGTCCTTGCCGGCCTGGTAGTTGGACGACATCAGGTAGACATTCTTGTAGCCCTGGTTCTGCGCGTACTGCCCCATCGCTTCGGACATTCCGTCGTTTTGCCAGCCCATCACGAACAGGTTGGGCATGCACATCTTACCGGCGATCGGTGCCGGACCGGCATTGGTGGTCAGCGCCACCACGCCCGATTCCTTGAGGCGGCGCACCTGGGCCATCAGCACATTGGAAAAGCCGAGGCCGACGACCGCATCGACCTTGTCCTTTTCGATGAACTTTTGCAGGATCTGGGCGCCGACGTCCGGCTTGAGTTGGTCATCCTCGCTGATCACGTTGACTTTCTGCCCGCCGAGCGAGCCGCCGAGCAGTTCGACCGCCAGCATGAAGCCATCGTATTGGTCCTGGCC
>JAEWBA010000071.1 GCA_023391395.1 Pseudomonadota bacterium | reverse complement strand
GATCACCATCCTTGCCTTGAGCCGGGATGCACCGCCGGAACGCCTGGCGCGGCTGGAGTTGAATGGCCGGATCGCGAATCTTGGCTGGAGCGAGCTGCGGCTGGATCGCGATGAGGCAAGGGCGCTGGCGCAACTCGACGACCAGGCCGGGCATGACATCCAGGCCTGGTTCGACCGCATCGATGGTTGGGCCGCGGGCGCGGTCATGCTGCGCGAGCATATCGCACTGTCCCGGAACCGGAAGGAGATGGCGGCGCCAGATGCTGCGGTGCCGATGCTGGATGGGCGTGACACGATCTTCCGCTATTTTGCCGGCGAAATTCTGGACCGCATGCCGCCTGCATCGCAACATCTGCTGTTGCTGTTGTCCAGCCTGCCCGGCGTTACCGCGGCCGATGCCGAGCGATTGACAGGAGATCCGGCGGCGGTGCGTTTGCTCGGCAAGCTGTTCCGCGATCGCCTGTTCGTGGACAGGCGCGGCCCGGCTCCCTACACCTATCACTTTCATGCCTTGTTCCGCGAATTCCTGCGGCACGAAGCCGACCAGCGGCTCGCGCCGGGCGAGCGCGCTGCCTTGCTGGAGCGCGCCGCCGCAATCCTGGATGCGCACGGACGCACAGGCGACGCCGCGCGCCTCTACCATGAGGCGGGCGCCTATCCGCAACTCGCCGCGCTGCTGCTTCGTCATGCCAAAGAGATGATTGCCACAGGGCGCGGCCAGTCGTGGCGTGAATGGGCAGGCTGGCTGCCGCCGCCCGTGACGGAAGCGCAGCCATGGCTATCGTATTGGCAGGGCTCCTCCTTGAATCACGTCGATCCGGTGCTGGGCCGGCAGGTGCTGGCCAAAGCCGAGCGGGCCTTCCATGCGGCCGCCGACGCCCGCGCCCGACTGTTGACCATCGCCGCCATCATCGACAGTTACATCTACGAATGGGCCGATTTCCACGCTCTTCCTCGGTGGATCGGGGAACTGCAGCAAGGCTTGAGCTTGCTGGATCTGGATGTGCTCGATGCCGAAACCGACCTGAAGATCCATTCTCGTCTCACGCTGGCGCTCTATCTGGCCGATCCAGGTTCGCCAGTCCTGCCCCAAAGCGCCCAACGTGCGTTTCGGGCGATCGGCCGGGTGGATGACCCTTCCGAACAACTGGCTGCCGGCACCTTCCTGCTCGATTATTTCAGCACGATGGATATCGCCGCGTCCCGGCAGTTGTTCGCTTCGCTCAAGCATCTGGCCGACAACCCGGCCATCGGCCCGTTTCATCGCATATGGTGGTGCCGGCCGGCGTCCTTCCAATACCAGCTCGAGGGTAATGACCAGGCGGCGCGGGACATGATTTTGCACGGCAAACGCCTCGCCACGGATTTCGGCTTGGCTCATTTGCAGTGCCATTTCAACGCCCGGATAGGGGTGGAACGCCTTGCCGTCGGTGATCTGGTATCGACAGCCGGACTGCTCGATGAAATTCGCCAGACCATACTACCATCCCGCAAGCACGATCTGGTGTATCTCGGAATGCTGGAAACCTGTTATCTGGCGCAGCAAGGAAATATGCAGGCCGCCCTGCGTACTGCGGAGGAAACCAGGCAACTCAGCGAAGAGGCCGCGGTTGGCCCACGGATTCGCGCCCAGATATATGGCGGTCTGGTTTGTTGCTGCCTGCAGGCCGGGGATTACCCGGAAGCCATCCGCTGGAGCGACAAGGGAGCCGAGAATGCCCATGGCATGGACAAGGCGTATGCACTCAACGTCCGTCGCTTCGCACAGGCATACATTGCGCTTGCCACGGGTGATTCTGCATCAGCGACAGAAGTGCTCGCAGAGCTGTTCCAGGGCTTGCGTCGTGGAGAGGGCTCTTTGTCCATGGTCTTTGCCTGCTTCCCGCAGCTTGCATCAGTCTTGTTCGCCTTGGCTCTGCGCGAAGGCATCGACATCGATTATGTGCGCGCCGTGGTCGTCCGGCAGGGCATGCCGGCACCCGATCGTTTCACCCCGAACTGGCCTTGGCCGGTTGCCGTGCGTTCGTTGGGGAAGGTGGAACTGTCATTCAAGGGCGAAGTGTTTGCACCGGCCGGAAAATCCCAGCAACGCCCGATGCTGCTGCTCAAGGCCCTGCTTGTTGCGGGAGAGACCGGCAGGAGGCAGCAAGCGGTGGCAGCCGAACTTTGGCCGGACGCCGAGGATTCCAAGGCAGCCCTGAATGTGACGGTGCACCGCCTGCGCAAACTGCTGGGACATGACGATTCGGTAGTGGTCACCGCTGGCAAGATCAAGCTGAACGAGTTGAAGGTATGGACCGACATTTCGGCCTTGGCCGAGCTTTGCGAGCGGATCGAGGCTTTGCAAAACGATGTGGGCGGGCACGAGCTAAGGCGGCTCGCGGCCGATTTGCTGGACTTGTATCACGGTCCGTTCTGCGAGGGCGACGAGGAGGGCTGGCTCTTTCCGGCACGCGAGCGTTGGCGTAATCGCTTTCTGGCCGCCACTGCACGTCTCGGCCAGCTTCTGGAAAGCGCTGCCGATTGGGCTACGGCGCAGCGCTTGTATAG
>JAEWBA010000284.1 GCA_023391395.1 Pseudomonadota bacterium | reverse complement strand
CGGCACGCCCGTATTGAGCGTCTGCCGGCCGGTGCCGTCGAGATTGAGGATGACGCGAATCTGCGTCTCGTTGGTATTGCGGGCAACTTCCGCAACGCGTTGGGTAGCCATGGTCAATTCAGAAATTACGATGCGAGGGATGCGCCAAGCGCTTCGAGGAACAAAATATTCTCTTCCGGGGTGCCGACGGTCACCCGCAAGCAATTTTCCAGTAATGGGTGCATTTTACCGACATTTTTAACTAAAACCCGCTGTGCTAACAACGCATCGAAAATGTGGGCAGCATCATGCTTGCCGACAGGCAGGCGCAAAAGCAGGAAATTGGCTGCCGACGGGAAAACCTCTACCCCCGGCAAAGCCGTCAGAGCGGCAGCCAGCTTGGCCCTTTCCTCGCGCAGGATGGCGGCCTGGGCATCCAGCACTTCCAGGTGATCGAGCATGAATTCGGCCGCGGCTTCGGTCAGCACATTGACGTTGTAGGGAGGGCGTATCTTGTCGAACTCCGCCAGCAGGCTGTCCGCGGCTGCCATGTAACCCAGGCGTATGCCGGCCAGGCCGAGCTTGGAAAGCGTGCGCATTACCACCAGGTTGCCGAATTCGCCCACGCGCGGCATGTAGCTTGCTTGCGCGAACGGCTGATAGGCCTCGTCCACGACGACGATACCGGAGTCGCCGACGGCCCGGATCACGGCGTCCATGTCGGCGGCATCGAACAGCGTGCCGGTGGGATTGTTCGGATAGGCCAGATACACGATGGCAGGCCTGTGCAGGGCGATGGCCTCCAGCATCCGCTCGCGGTCAAGCGTGAAGTCCGGCTTGAGCGGAACACCGATGAATTCGAGGCCGGCAAATTTCGCCGACAGCGAATACATGACAAAGGCCGGCGACGGCGCAAGCACCTTGGCGCCCGGTTTTGCGCATGCAAGCGACAACAGGGAAATCAACTCGTCGGAGCCATTGCCAAGCAGGACATCGTAGCCGGCCGGCACGCCCAGCCTGGTCCGGATTTTTTCCTTCAGGCTGTCGTAAGAAGGAATGGGATAGCGATTCAAGGCCACGTCCGCCAAACGACGCCCCAGCTCGCTGCGCAAAGACGGCGGCAAGCCATACGGATTTTCCATCGCATCCAGCTTGATGCATTCCGGCATTTCCGGCACGTGGTACGCCGTCAAGGCACGGATTTCGGGACGGATGATGTTTTCGATGAGAGACATGCTGGTCGTGGCAGAAAAAATCAGCTTCCGGCAGCCGCCTGGACAAGCACATTGTCCAGTTCGGCCAGCCGGCTCGCGCCCAATGCGCAGTACTCGGGATTCAGTTCAAAGCCGACAAAATTGCGTCCGCAGCGCCTGGCTGCCACGGCCGTGGTGCCGCTGCCCATGAAAGGATCGAGCACCACACCACCCGGCGAGCAGGAGGCCTTGACCATGCGCTCGACGATTTCCAGCGGCTTTTGCGTCGGGTGGTCGGCACGTTCCCGATGTTCGCGATGCAGGCGCGACACGCTCCATACATCCTTTGGGTTGTAGCCGATTTCCAGCCACTTGGCGCCAACGAAGATCGAACGCGAGCGCGCCTTCTTGGTTTCCGCGTCATAGGGGATGCGCACCGCATCCAGATCGAAATAATAGTCCCGGGCCTTGGCGAAAAATCCGATGGTATCGTGCACCGAAGAGAATCTGCGGGTGCTGCCTCCCATCGAGGGCACGCGCCGGTCCCAGATGATTTCGTTCACCATGGTCATGCGCTGCTTCAGCATCACGAACACTTCCGGCGAATAGCGCCAGGTCAGGAAAACATACAGGCTGCCATTCGCTTTCAGCTTCGGTAGCACCGCATCGACCCACTGCTCGGTCCAGGCCAGATAGGCATCGGCGTCGCGCTTGTCCGAATCGTTGCCGTAATCCTTGCCGAGTCCGTACGGCGGGTCGGCGATCACCAGATCGATGGCACCGTCGGGTATGCGCGCAAGCCCGGACAGCGCATCCTCGCAATAAATCCGGTTCAGCCAGGCGCTCATGCGCCGGTTACGGCACGCCGGCCGTTCATCTGAGGCGATACTCCGCCGAGCGCGCGTGCGCCTGCAGGCCCTCGCCATAGGCAAGTTCGGCAGCGATGCGGCCCAGGGTTTGCGCACCGGCCTCGCTGACCTGGATGATGCTGGAACGCTTCTGGAAATCGTAGACGCCAAGCGGCGAGGAAAAACGCGCGGTACGCGAAGTCGGCAGCACGTGGTTCGGCCCCGCGCAGTAGTCGCCCAGCGACTCGGACGAAAAGCGGCCGAGGAACATGGCGCCGGCATGACGAATCCGGTCCGCCCATTGCTGCGGATCTTCGGCGGAAATCTCCAGGTGTTCGGCGGCGATCAGGTTGGCGATCTCGCAGGCTTCCTCCATGTCGCGCACTTTCACCAACGCGCCACGGTTGGCAAGCGAAGTGCGGATCACATCGCGGCGCGGCATGGCGTCGAGCTGACGGTTGATGCTTTCCTCGACCCGGGCGATATAGTCGGCGTCAGGGCACACCAGGATGGATTGCGCCAGCTCATCGTGCTCGGCCTGCGAGAACAGGTCCATCGCCACCCAGTCGGGATTAGTCGTTCCATCGCAAAGGACCAGAATCTCCGACGGGCCGGCGATCATGTCGATACCCACGACCCCAAATACCCGGCGCTTGGCCGCCGCAACATAGGCATTGCCCGGTCCGACGATCTTGTCAACCTGGGGAATGGTGGCGGTGCCGAAAGCCAGCGCCCCCACCGCCTGCGCGCCCCCGATGGTGAATACTCGATCAACGCCGGCGATGGCGGCGGCGGCCAGCACCAATTCGTTCTTCACGCCGTCCGGCGTCGGCACCACCATGATGATTTCCTGCACACCGGCCACCTTCGCCGGAATCGCATTCATCAGCACTGATGAGGGATAGGCCGCCTTGCCGCCCGGAACATACACGCCGACGCGGTCGACCGGCGTCACTTTCTGCCCGAGCACCGTGCCGTCGGCCTCGGTATAGGTAAAGCCATCGCCGCCGCACTCCTTCTTTTGTCGCTCGTGGTAGCTACGCACCCGCTCGGCCGCGCTTTGCAGGGCGGCCCGCCGCTCGGCAGGCAAGCCATCGAGAGCACGCGCGAGCTCTTCCCGCCCAATCTCGATCGCGGCGACACTGCTCGCGCCGATACGGTCGAATCGATTCGTATATTCCAGCACGGCGGCATCGCCGCGCGCCTTCACGTCAGCCAGAATGCGCGCTGCGGCCTGATCGATCGCTTCGTCCTCGCTCGCCTCGAAGGCCAGCACCGCGCTCAGCTTGGCCCGGAATTCGGGATCGGCGGAGTCCAGCTTGCGAATGGAGATACTCATATTCCTCCTCATCCGGCTTGCGAGGCTTTTTCGAATGCGGCCAGGATAGGCTGCAGGCGTTCGCGCTTCAGCTTGAGCGCCGCTTGGTTCACCACCAGCCGCGAGGAAATATCCATGATGTGTTCGACTTCCTGCAGATTGTTGGCGCGCAGGGTGCTGCCGGTGCTGACCAGATCAACGATGGCATCGGCCAGTCCGACCAGCGGGCCCAGCTCCATCGAACCGTACAGCTTGATCAAATCGACGTGTACTCCCTTGGCGGCGAAATGCTCGCGCGCGGTCTGCACGTACTTGGTTACTACCCGCAGGCGCGCGCCCTGGCGCACCGCGCTGGCATAGTCAAAGCCATTGGGCACGGCGACCGACATGCGGCACTTGGCGATGTTCAGGTCGATGGGCTGGTACAGGCCTTCGCCGCCATGCTCGAGCAGCACATCCTTGCCGGCCACACCGAAATCGGCGGCACCGTATTGCACATAAGTGGGCACATCGGTGGCGCGCACGATGATGACGCGTACATCCGGATCATTGGTCGGAAGGATGAGCTTGCGCGAGCGTTCCGGATCTTCCGTGACGGTGATTCCCGCCGTCTCAAGCAGCGGCAGCGTTTCTTCGAAAATGCGTCCCTTGGACAGGGCAAGCGTCAGTTGCTGGCTCATCATTTCACCCGCTGGATATCGGCGCCGACGGCAGACAGCTTCATTTCCATGCGGTCGTAGCCCCGGTCCAGATGATAAATCCGGTCGACCAAGGTTTGGCCCTGGGCCGCCAGCGCAGCGATGACCAGCGAGGCAGAGGCGCGCAGGTCGGTCGCCATCACGGGCGCGCCGATCAGTTTGTCCACGCCCTGCACCACGGCGGTGTGGCCATCGATGTCGATGGAGGCGCCCAGGCGATTCAATTCCTGCACGTGCATGAAGCGGTTCTCGAAAATCGTTTCCGTCACCCGGCTGCTGCCCTCGGCGATGCAGTTGAGCGCCATGAACTGCGCCTGCATGTCGGTCGGGAAGCCAGGGTATTCGGTAGTGCGGAAGCTCACCGCCTTGGGCCGGGCCGCCATCTGGATACGGATCCAGTCCGGCCCCGAAGTCAGGATCGCGCCTGCCTCGCGCAATTTGTCGAGCGCGACATCCAGGATGTCGCCGCGGGTATTCTTCAGCGTCACGTCGCCGCCGGCAGCGGCCACGGCGCACAAGAAGGTGCCGGTTTCGATCCGATCCGGAATGACGGAATGGGAAGCTCCGTGCAGTGCCTCCACCCCTTGCACCACCAGGCGATCCGTACCTATGCCTTCGATGCGCGCCCCCATCGCCACGAGGAGATGTGCCAGGTCGGTCACTTCGGGTTCGCGCGCCGCATTTTCCAGCACCGTCTCACCCTCGGCCAGGACCGCGGCCATCAACAGGTTTTCGGTGCCGGTGACGGT
>JAEWBA010000417.1 GCA_023391395.1 Pseudomonadota bacterium | reverse complement strand
TGCAGCACGCCATTCAGGCCGACGAAGACGCTGACATAGATGGATGCGCCCAGCGCCAACGCCGCCAGGTCGGTGGCCGAGAAGCGCGAGGTCATGGCGGTATCGATGACGCCGTTGGCGATTACCGCAAGCTGGCTCACCAGGATCGGCCAGGCGAGGGCGGCAATGCGGAAGACGGGGCGCTGCGGTGTGGCGTGCATCGAAACGGCGGCCGGTGGCGGCTCCTACTTTACAAGGCGATAGAGACGGTACAACTCGTCGCGGTCGGAGGGGCGGCGACCTTCCCAGAGCAGGCGCCATTGCTGGTCCTCGTGGCGAATGATGCGGGTCTTGCCTTTGTCGCTGGCTTTCCCTTGCAGCAACAGGTAGTCGCAATCGTCCTCACCGATGCGGGCGAAAGGCACGTCGCCGAAATAAGCAAAAGACGCGCGCTGCGCCGGGCCGACGTCGCTCTCGACACAGGTGTTCCCTGCCGGCATCTTCTCCGCCAGTTCATGCGCCACACCAGCATAGCTCTTGCCGTAGTTGATCCAAGGCAGCCACAGCGTCATCAGCAGCAGCCAGCACAGGATCACGCCGCCCGAGGACAGCACTACTGCGCGCCACAGCACCGAAGGCCGGCGCGATATGCGCCAGTGCACCAGGACGATCCAGGCGGCGCTTGCGCAGGCCGCCACGATGACGGCGATCAGATTGAATTCCGGCTTGAAACCGGGTGCCAGCTTGAAGGCATTCTTGGCGATCTGGGCCGGCCAGCCGGTCTGCTTGGCGATCCATCCGATCCAGATGAAGCCGGCGCAGGTGGTCAGCGTCATGACCGAGAACCAGTCGACGGCATTGATGGCGCCGCGCTTCATGGTCGGCAGCCCGAAGGCGGCGAGGAGCGCCAGCGGCGGCAGGAAGGGCAGCATCAGTCCTTCCTCCGAGTTCGGATTCATCACGCCCAGCGCCAGCATGGCAGCGAGGAAGGCCACCGGCAGTCCGATATGCAGGGACTCGCGATATTGCTTGCGCCAGGCATATACCGCCCATACGGCAAAGGGCCAGGCCGGCCAGGCGAACCAGAGGCTGTTCTTCAGCAGATAGGCGAGGGCCTCGAAGGAGGGCCAGCCAAGTTGCCGCAGGTTCCACTGCATCCACGCCTGGTATGGAGAAGTGCCATAGGGCTGCAGCGCATCGCAGGCGGCCAGCCAGAGCAGGGCCGGCAGGACAGCGATGGGCAGGGTGACCGTCAGCAGGCGCGACACGATGGCACGCTCGCGCAGGCCGGCGCAAACCAGCAGCGCCAGCCACAGCGACAGCGGCACCACCCAACCGCGCGTCAGCACCAGCAGGCCGAATCCCAGCCCTAGCGTGGCGGCGCCGCGCATCGATCGCGAATCGAACACCCGCACCGCGCCGTACATGGCCAGCGCCAGCAGCGATACCTGCAGGGCTTCGGTACTGGTGCTATGGCTGTGCAGCAGCAGTCCGAGGCAGCCGAGATAGATCAGTAGCGCGCCGTCGGCGAGCGTGCGCCCGTAGTCCTTCGCTTCCGGTTGCCCTCCGAAGGCCAGGCGCAGGGGCTGGGCCTCGGGCCGGCGGCCGAGCAGGTAGGTGGAGTACCACACCGCCATCGAACTGAGCAGGAAAAATCCGGCCGGAGCCACGCGGGCCGCCAGCGCATCGCCCAGGAGCCAGCCGAACAGCTTGATGCACAGCGCGCCGATCCAGTAGGTGAGCGGTCCCTTCTCCGGCATCGGCAGACCGACGATGTTCGGCCATAACCAATCCTGCCAGGCGCCGTGCGCCATGGTCCACATGACGCCGAAGCCGGCGGCGTCATCCGCCTTCCATGGATCGCGCCCGATCAGGCCGGGCAGGATGTACAACAGGCAGAGAGCAAACAGGATCCGGCGAGGAAGCGCATTCGTGGCGGCAGCGGGAAGTCGGACTGGCTTCATCTTCGAGGTCGGAGGGTCTTCTTTTTTGGTCGGGGCTATTGTGCCGGAAAAACGCCGGGACTGAAGCGGGCCGAGTAAACAAAAAAGGCAGCCGGAGCTGCCTTTTGTGGCTGTAAAGCCGTAACCGCGAATCAGGCGGCCGTGGTCCTGGAACCGCGGTTGCCGAACTTCTGGCGGAATTTTTCCACGCGACCGGCGGTGTCCACGATCTTGTGCTTGCCGGTGTAGAAGGGGTGGGATTCGGCCGAGACTTCGATCTTCACCAGCGGGTAATCCTTGCCCTCGAAATTGATGGTTTCCTTGGTCTGGATGGTCGAGCGGGTGATGAACTTGAAGTCGTTGGACATGTCCTGGAACACGACTTCGCGGTAATTCGGGTGAATGCCTTCTTTCATGGTTTCCTCTGCTTGGTTTGGTAGCCAACCGGCACTTCGTCGGTCCTGCCGCTTCCTGACCCGATTGCCAATCACTTGCCCGTGGTGAAAGCGGGGGATTATACAATGAAATCAGGGATTTGCTACTATCCGTGGCGCCCGCTTCGAGGCATTCAGAGCGGATCCTCCGGCAGTGCCATGCGTCCGCCTTGGCGCCCGAAAAGCTGCTGCAGCGTGTCCCTCAGGGTTCTCGGACTGTTGGTCATGATCCCGCGCACACCCAGATTGAGATAGGTGTCCATCGAACTGGCCTTGTCCAGCGTCCAGATATAGTTCAGCCGCGCCCGGCCCGCCGCTTCAGCGAGCACGCCGACCAGGAAGGCATCCTCGAAGTTGCCCGTCCAATTGGCGGTGATGCCGTTGCCGTACACGGCCTTGCCGGGGGCGACCGATCTGAGCAACTCGATGGTTTCGTGCGCCTTTCTTGCGCTGTTGCCGTTCTCGTCGAAGCTGAAATAAATGCGGTCCGCATACTGCGTCTCACGCGCGGCGGCGACGGCGGCGCGGGTATAAGCCTGATACTTCGCATCATCGACCCCGACGATCACCTTTCCTTTGTAACCCTTGTCGAACAGCTCGGTGGCGAGCGCGGTGATCACGTTGCGTCCCGCGGCAGCGCGTGCGGTGTCATTCTTGGCAACACTGTCGCCCACCTTGCTGTCGACGATGAACAGGGCGATCGAGGACTTGGCGGCGAGCGTATTCAGGAAGCTGCGCGCGGTCTCGTAGACCAGGCAGGCATCCTTGGCCGATCTGACTTTTTCTACCTTGGGCTGGCTCGGATCGGGCGTGTAGGTCGGATCCACCTCCATCATCTGGTGGCAGATATCGGTCTCGTTCCATAGCGCTCCCCACAATGAGGGAAATCGGCACTCGCAGGGTGAACCGTGCTGGAACTTGAGGACGGCGCCGTCGTCGGTGAAACGCAGATCCGCCTCGATTGCGTTGGCGCCGTTCTGCACGGCCCAGTCGATGTATTTGGAATGGTTGATCGCATGCGCGATGTTGTAGTAGAGGGCTTGGCTCTGGGCCGCGCCGGGAAGGAGCGCCAGCGGAAAAAGACAGGCAAGCAAGAAATTACGGATCATTTTCAGATTTCGACTTGTTGTTGGGAGCGCGTGGGGATAAAC